>JBOHIT010000541.1:0-8091 GCA_050726155.1 Bradyrhizobium sp. | reverse complement strand
CGTCCATCTCGGACTTCGAGATCTTCTCGTAGAGGCGGATGCCGAACGCGATGTTTTCGTAGATCGTCATCGGGAACGGCGTCGGCTTCTGGAACACCATGCCGACCCGGGCGCGCAGCAGATTGAGGTCGAGCTTGGGATCGAGGACGTTGGTCTGGTCGAGCATCAATTGCCCGGTCGCCTTCTGGCCCGGATAGAGGTCGTACATCCGGTTGAAGATCCGCAGCAGCGTGGACTTGCCGCAGCCGGACGGCCCGATGAACGCCGTGACACGATTGGTGCCGAGCGTGAGATTGATGTTCTTCAGCGCGTGGTGCTCGCCATAATAGAAGTTCAGGCCGCGCGCGGTCACCTTCGGGGCCGCGTCGGGCAGCACCACGTGGGGAACACCCGCGTTGGCGCCGCTCATGGATACGGATACTTCGGTCATTTCGCTGTCCTCTCGGCGCCAAGGATGCGCGCGCCAATATTCAGGGCAAGTACGGTGAGGGTGATGAGCAGGGCCCCGCTCCACGCGAGCTGCTTCCAGTATTCGTAGGGGCTCTGCACGAAATTGTTGATGGTGACCGGCAGGTTCGCCATCGTCTTGGTCAAATCGAGACTGAAGAACTGGTTCGAAAGTGCCGTGAACAACAATGGCGCGGTTTCGCCGGCGACGCGGGCGGTGGCGAGCAGCACGCCGGTGATGAGGCCGGCACGCGCGGCCCGATAGGCGATGCGCTTGATCACCAGCGAGCGCGGCAGGCCGAGCGCGGACGCAGCCTCGCGCAGCGGATTGGGCACCAGCAGCAACATGTCCTCGGTGGTGCGCACCACCACGGGAATGACGATCACGGCCAGCGCCAGGCAGCCGGCGAAGGCCGAGAAGCCGCCCATCGGCACCACGATCGCGCCATAGACGAACAGACCGATGATGATCGAGGGCGCGCTGAGCAGAATATCGTTGATGAAACGGATCACCGAGGTCAGCTTGTCGTTGCGGCCATATTCAGCAAGATAGGTGCCCGCGAACAGGCCGAGCGGCGCACCGATACCAACGCCGATCACGGTCATGATGATCGAGCCGACAATCGCATTGAGCAGGCCGCCATCGGTTGAGCCGGGCGGCGGGGTGTTCTGGGTGAACACCTGCAAATTGAGCCCGGCGAGGCCGTTAAAGAACAGCGTGAACAGGATCAACGCCAGCCAGGTGACGCCAAAAATCGCAGCGCTGAGGCACAGGAACTTGACGACGATGTCGACGCGGCGGCGGCGGGTGTAAATCGGGTTCATGATCCTAGTTCCCCGCCTTCTTTTCCAGCCGCATCAGCATGATCCGCGCAGCAGCCAGCACGAAGAAGGTCAGCACGAACAGCAGGAGGCCAAGCAGGATCAGGCCGGATTGATGCAAGCCGTCACTCTCGGCGAATTCGGATGCGATCGCCGCCGAGATCGTGGTGCCCGGTGAAAACACCGAACCCGTGATCCGGAAGGCGTTGCCGATGATGAACGTTACCGCCATGGTTTCGCCGAGTGCGCGGCCCAGCGCCAGCATGATGCCGCCGATCACGCCGACGCGGGTGTAGGGAATCACCACGTTGCGGACGACTTCCCAGGTGGTGCAGCCGACGCCGTAAGCGGCTTCCTTGAGCACCGGCGGCACCGTCTTGAAGACGTCGACCGAAATCGCGGTGATGAACGGCAGCACCATGATCGCGAGAATCAGCGCGGCGTTGAACAGGCTGAGATAGGACGGCGGACCGGCGAAGATGGTGCCGAGAATCGGGACGCCATCGAACACCTTGATCATGAACGGCTGAAAGCTATCGGCCATGAACGGGCCCAGCACGAAGAAGCCCCACATGCCGTAGATGATCGACGGGATGCCGGCGAGCAATTCCACGGCAATGCCGATCGGGCGGCGCAGCCACTGCGGACAAAGCTCGGTGAGGAAGATCGCGATGCCGAGACCGACCGGAATGGCAATCATCATCGCGATCACCGAAGTGACCAGCGTGCCATAGATCGGACCAAGCGCGCCCAGCACCGGCGGATCGGCCGACGGCGCCCAGCGCGAGGTGAACAGGAAGGAGAAGCCGTATTCCTTGATCGCCGGCCAGGCGCCCGCGATCAGTGAGACGATGATGCCGCCGAGGATGAGCAGGACCGAGATCGCGCAGGCGCGCGTGATCCAGTAGAAGGTCACATCGCCGAACTTGAAAGCGCTGAGGGCCTTGGCACGATCGTAAGGTCCGGCAGCTTCCATTATGTCGTTCTGAACCGCCATGTCTGCCACGCCAATCCCCTGTACTTTATAGCCCAACTGTCCCGGATCGGCGCCGGTTTTGCACCGGGCTTATGCCCAGATCCGCCCTGTATTCGACGCGCCCTCCCGCCCGGAGGGAAAGACCCAACTCGGGGGCACCCGAGTTGGGTAAAGTGGGAGCACGCTCCCATTGTCGCCGGGCCAGGAACGCGGCCCGGCTCTTGTTCGATGTGCGGATCAGCTCTTGATCTCGGCGGTCCAGGTCTTTTCGATCAGCTTGACCACGGAGTCCGGCATCGGAATGTAATCGAGCTCTTCGGCCATCTTGTCGCCCTTCTCGAAAGCCCACTTGAAGAACTTGATGGCTTCCTGGGACGCCGCCTTGTCGGTCGCCGACTTGTGCATCAGGATGAAGGTCGCCGCCGTGATCGGCCAGGAGCCTTCGCCGGGCTGGTCGGTGAGGATCACGTAATAGCCGGGCGCCTTCTCCCAGTCGGCGTTGGCGGCAGCGGCCTGGAACGCGGCGACGGTCGGCAGCACGGTCTTGCCGGCCTTGTTGATCATCGCGGCATAGGTCAGCTTGTTCTGCTTGGCGTAGGCATATTCGACGTAACCGATCGAATTCTTGGTCTGGCCGATGTTGCCGGCAACGCCTTCATTGCCCTTGGCGCCAACGCCCGCCGGCCATTCGACCGCGGTGCCGGAACCGACCTTGGTTTTCCATTCGGCGTTCGACTTGGCGAGATAGTCGGTGAAGTTGAAGGTGGTGCCCGAACCGTCGGAGCGGCGGACGACCGTGATGGCGTCGGTCGGCAGCTTCAGCTTCGGATTGAGCTTGGCAATCGCGGGATCGTCCCACTTCTTGATCTTGCCGAGATAGATGTCGCCGAGCAGTTCGCCCGACAACACCAGTTCGCCCGGCTTGATGCCTTCGAGGTTCACGACGGGGACGATCGCGCCCATCACCATCGGCCACTGAACGAGGCCGTCCTTTTCAAGGGTCTCGGCCTTCAGTGGCGCGTCGGTGGCGCCGAAGGTCACGGTCTTGGCCTGTATCTGCTTGATGCCGGCGCCGGAGCCGATCGACTGGTAGTTCAGACCGTTGCCGGTCTCCTTTTTGTAGGCGTCAGCCCACTTGGAATAGACCGGGAACGGGAAGGTGGCGCCCGCGCCGGTGATGTCGGCAGCGAATGCCGACGTCGAGGCGGCGACGATGCCTGCCGCAACGATGGTCTTGATGAAATTCATGGGATGGTCTCCATCTGGTGAGCGAAGCGCCAATGCGCCCGATCGCGCTCACGCCGCACCCGTTTAGGTACGGTCAATGCTGCTTTTACGAAGGTTCGATGACAGTTGGATGACAGTCACAAGCGGTTGAAATCGCTTGGATTTAGACTGACTGCGGTGGCTTGGCCTGGGGAAAACAGGCGGTAAAAGTCGCGCCGTTTTTGGGCACGCTTTCGATCAAAAGCCGGCCGCGATGGCGGTTAACAATATGTTTCACCAAGGATAAACCGAGCCCGGTTCCACCCTGCGCCCGGCTGTCGCCGACATCGACCCGGTAGAACCGTTCGGTTAGCCGCGGCAGGTGCTCCGGGGCGATACCCGGTCCGAAATCCCGCACCATGACGCGGACTTCCGGCGCACCATCGCTGGAACTGGCCTGCACCAGCGAGACGATGACCTTGCCGCCGGACGCGCCATATTTGAGCGCGTTCTCGATCAGGTTTTCGAACAACCGCAGCAGTTCCTCGCGATCGCCGGCGATCGTCACCGGCAGTTCCGGCAGATCGATCTCGATTCTGACCTGGCGCTCGTGCGCCAGCGGCTCCAGCCCGTCGGCGACCTGGCGGATGATGGGCACGATGTCGACCGAAGTATCGGGGCGGACATGTGCCGACAATTCGACCCGCGACAGCGACAGCAAATCGTCGATCAGCCGCGCCATCCGCGTCGCCTGCGCGTGCATGATGCCGAGAAAGCGCTCGCGCGCCTTGACGTCATCCTTGGCCGGTCCCTGCAGCGTATCGATGAAGCCGGACAACGCGGCGAGCGGCGTGCGCAGTTCGTGACTGGCATTGGCGACGAAGTCGGCGCGCATTTCCTCGACCCGGCGCAGCGGCGTCTGGTCGTGGAACGTCATCAGCATGCATTTGTCGGTGCCGCCGAACAGCGTCGGCACCGGCACCGGCGTCACGATCAATTCCATCCAGCGGTCGACCGGCACGTGGTCGAGATAGGTCGCGCGGCGCGGTTCGGAGGTCGCGATCGCCTCGCGCAACGCGGTGATGATTTCGGGAGACCGCAAGGCAAATTGGGCGAGTTCGTTCTTGCGCAGCGCGGGCGCCAACTGCGCTGCGGCGGCGTTGAGATGCAGCACGCGGCCGGCGCGGTCGAGCAGCACGGCCGGGTCCGGCATGCCGGCCACCACGGCGCTGACGGCGGCAGCTTCGACCGGATTGACGCCGCGGACGTCTTCGCGCGACGTCGCCACATCATGCAGCCGCCACGGCACCAGAGCGGCGGCGGCGATGCAGACGAAAGCGGCAATGGCGCGCGCAACTCCGAGTTCGCCGGTCGCCACGAAGGCGGACAAAGCGAGGCCGGCCACCAGAAGAATAATGGCCGAATGCCGTAGCCGGTCCGACCACGGGGTAAAATAGGACGAGGAAGAGGAGGAATCGTCTATCGCCATCGTTGGCTTTCTTCCCTCTGTCTTTCAGGTATTTTACGCGCTTTTCTTCACGCGAACCCGAAAAAAACGCGCTGGACCGCCCGGTCAGGCGCCGGTGTCGCCACGCTCGCGCACATAGACGGCTTCGCGTCTCGGCTCGGCGTCCGGACCAGGTGCCAACCGGCGCAAGCGCTTCGACCGCGCACCGAGGATAACCTCCCGAAGCGTCAGCAAGATTACAGATATGATAAAAGGCGCAATATAATAGAGGACCCGGAACAGCAGCATCCCGGCCAGCAGGTCTTCCCGGTCCATCTGCCAGAGCCCGACCAGCATGGCAGCGTCGAAGACGCCGAGCCCGCCCGGGGAATGGCTGGCGAAGCCCAGCAGCGTCGCCGAGACGAAGATGACCGCGACCACGACAAAGCCGAGATTGGGCTCGTCCGGCACCAGCACATACATCGCCAGCGCGCAGAATCCGAGATCGATGATGCCGATGCCGATCTGCAGCAGCGTCAGCGGACCGCCCGGCAACGTCACGGTCCACGGCCCGCGGCCGACGCCGCGGGGTTGGGTCCAGACCCAGACCACATAGCCGACGAGGCCAGCGATAATCGCAAACGCCAAAGCGCGGTTGAGCCAGGCGGGCAACTGATCGATCGAGGCCGCGGCTTCCGGATGATAGGCGATGCCCAATCCAAGCACCGCGGCATTGCCGAGCCAGAAGGTGAGCCCGGCCAGGAAACAGATCTTGGCGACGTCGATCGCGTTCAGCCCCCAGGCCGAATAGATCCGGTAGCGCACCGCGCCACCGGTGAAGACGCTGGCGCCGACATTGTGGCCGATCGAATAGGAGGTGAAGGCGGCCAGCGCATTGATGCGGTACGGCACGTGGGTGTGGCCGATCGCGCGGACCGCGAACAGGTCGTAGAAGGTCAGTGTGAAATAGCCCGCCGCGACGAACAGCGCCGCCAGCACGATCTGCCGCGGTTCGGTGCTCTTGATGGCCTCGATCACCTCGTTGGTGTCGATGCCGCGGAGCATGTGATAGAGCACGTAGCACGCGACCCCGATGACCGTGATACTGATCACAACCCCGAGCTTATGCAGGACCTGCTTCTGGCGCAGAAACGTAATCGCCCTGCGTATTGCTTCCAGCATCTAGACCTCGAATTGCGATCCCGCGACAACGACAACGGTGCGAACCCCGCCGACGTTCCGCTGCTCTCTGGGCACTCTGGTAGCGCGTTTTGGGCCGGAGTGGAATTCGCCTAATGACAATAAAACACGCTTCTTCAACCTATTAGGCGGAATTGATGACGGTGAATGCACAGTTTTGCTGCATTCTGCGCGGCCAAACCGGGTTTGGCTATACCCGGGCACGAAACCGGCCGATGGCGGCGTGACGGGGACATGTCAGGCGCTTCACGCCGCGGGCGCGCTGCGCGAGACCACCCAGTCCCGCAGCCAAGATCCCACCGCGCATCCGCACAGGTAGAGCGCGAACATGATCAAGCCGAGGTCGAGCCAATAGCCGAACCGGCCGGGAACGACGCGCGACAGCGACGCGGCGACCAGCACGACCGCCAGGGCCGACAACCACCATTTCACTTTCGTCGATACGCCCTCCCCGTGCTGAACCACGGAAATCCAGCCCATCGCCAGGCCGAGCAGCAGCGATCCCAACAGCCAGCCCCAGAAGAATGTCGTCAGATAGGCCATGCTTACCTCACCACGAAATCGATGCGGCGGTTCTGCGCCTTGCCCTGGTCGGAATCATTGCCGGCAATCGGTTGCGTGCTGCCGTAGCCGACCGAGGAGAAACGGCTCGCGGGCAAGCCCGCTTTGACCAGATAGTCGGTGACCGCCTGCGCGCGCTTCTCCGAGAGCGCCTGGTTGGCCGGCTCCTCGCCGTCGGAATCGGTGTGTCCGGCGACCTCGATATTGGCGTTCGGGCAGCGCAATGCCGTCTCGATCAGGCGGTCGAGCAGGCCGGCGGAATCCGCAACGATGTCGGCCTTCCCTGACTCGAACCGGATCCTCGCCTTGCCGAGCAGGTCGGCAAATAGCTGCTGACAGACGGTCGCATCGACCGGCGCCGCCGCCGGCTTGACCGAAATCTCCGGCTTGAACTGCCAATTTTGCGGGAAGTCCTTGCCGAGGCCGGCGCGTATCTGGGTCGCGGCCGCCTCATAGAGCGCATCGCCCGACAGTTTCACCTCGCGGTCGCTGACCACCAGCGTTCCGGTCGACAGCCGCGACAGCGCGCCAAGCGCCGGCACCACCGCTGCGGCAAATCCGGACGGCGCACCGATACTCGCCTTCAGATTGTCGACGACTTTTTCGCCGAAGAATTTTCGTCCCGCCGCCGCCACCAGCGCCGCATGGACATTGTTGTCGGGCACGTAACCGGTCAGCGTCAGCGTCACCGCGACGGGATCCTTGTAGGCCTGCAAGACATAAGGCGGCGCCTTGACCTCGTTGGCCGCGACCGAATAGCCCTCCGGGAGATTTTTCAACGCCGCGGCGATGGCTTCGCGGCCGCCGAGTTCACGCGCCATCCCGGCAAGCGTGACCTTGTTGTCCGACAGCGTGATCTTGCCGTCTTTCAATTTTGCGATCTGGTCGAGCAACAGCAACGCGGCATTATCGAAGCGCTGCGGCGCGCCGCGCGCCAAACCCATGCGATCCGCGACCTCGACGCCGCCAAGCATCGCACGCGCCGCCTCTATCAGCTTGCTCTTGCTCGATGGCAGCGGCGAACTGCCGCCCAGCGTCACCCGCACGACGTCGCGTTCAGCCGACCAGACGAACGGCTTGGCTTCGGGAACGAGGCGGGTTTCGTCGTTGACCATCCGCACGCCCGGCACGGCTTCCACCGATGCAACCGCGCTGAGCCGGCCGTCTTCCGAGAATGCTTCCGCCGCAAACGTCACGTCGCGGCCCGCGACCGCTATTCGCCTCTTGTCGAGGACGGTGTCCTTCAGCGCCGCGGTCGAACGCTGGACCAGGTCGGCTTCCAGCGGTTCGGTGCTGGTCCAGGCGGCGAAAGCCCAAAGGATGACGAGCGGAATTACACCCGGCCACCATTTGCCATTCCACCTGAAAAGTCCGTGCATTCGAGTTCCTAACAGTCCAGTGCCCCGTTTCCGAAGTTCGTACGCTCTCGCGG
>JBOHIT010000540.1:0-10689 GCA_050726155.1 Bradyrhizobium sp. | reverse complement strand
CATCGGGCGCCGGCGCCAGGCCCAGGGAGATGGTCGGGATATTCCCTGTTGTCAGCGAGCGGCCGGATCGGCTGGTCGCCGGCTTCAACGACAAGCATCTGGATTTCCGCATCATCGTCGACGTCGCGACCTCAGGCGCCACCCAGAATGTCACCGCCACCACGCTGGTGCTGACGCATAACCGGCTCGGACGGACTTATCTCGCCGTCATCATGCCGTTTCACCGGCTGATCGTCCGCACCCTGCTGCGTCAGGTTGCCGCCTGAACCGCTCTATGTGCGGGCGAGACGCGCGATGCCATGGCGCTCAGCTTTCTCGGCGTGTATCTCGATTGATCGCAGGTGGCTTTTCCGACCACTCCGCAATGCATCGATCGAGATCGCCGAGGTTCTGGCGCATCTGCTCCAGCGAGAATCCGAGCGCGAAGAAGCGCTCGGCGACATCGCCCGGGAGGCCGCGGATCAGGCCGTCGCGGCGCACGGCAGCCACTTCCTCCGCGTAGCCCTGCAGCGCGAACTGCACCGGATCGATCACCGGCGGGCTCGCGCTGTTGCGCAATGCTGCGGCCGACGCGCGCATATGGTCCGCGATCGCCTCGCGCACGCCGGACAAGGGCGCGTCCAGCCGCGTTTGTACATTCGCCGGCAATGCCACCAGACACTCCCGTCCGATCATCACGACGTCGTGGCGAAGCCGCAGGATGGTCCGCAGCAGCGGGCCGGTGTCCGGCCCTGACGACAGCCGCGCTGCGCGCTCGCGTTCGGCTTCCTGCCCCATCGCATGCAACGCCGTCACCGCCGCACCGATGCCATCCTGGATCCGGTGCAGCGCCTCGTTGTCGAGTCCATGCGTCAAGCCCGCCAGCAGTTCGGAGAATGCGCCTGCGATCAGTTCGATCAGGCGCGCCGCGTTGGCGCGTATCTGGCGATGCGCCCGCGACGGCAGCACCAGAAAGGAGGCGGCAAGCCCGGTGGACGCCCCGACGCTGACCTCGATCAGCCGATCGATCACGGAATCCAGCGGACTGGTGTGGTGCATCTCCGGAATCAGCAATACGATGACACCTGTCACCGTCGCTGAGGTCAAACTGGGATTGAGCGATCCGAGATAGGCCAGCGGCGCCACCGTCAGCACCAGCAATCCCAGCAAATGGGCTTCGCCGGAATGCGGGATCAGCACCGCAATCGCTCCACCATAGATCGCTCCGCCGATCGTCCCCAGCATATAGTCCGTGGTCGCCTTTAGCGACCGGCCGACGCTCATCTGCGTCACGATCAGGGAGGTCAGGACAGACCACAGCGGCAGCGCCAGATGCAGCGCGGTCGCGAGGGAGTATGCGACGACCGCCGCAACCGTCACCCGGATTGCCAGCGCCAGTTGCGTCCGCCGCGATCGCACACGAGCCGCCACACGCTTCAGAGGGCCCGTCATGCGCCCCATCCCGCACTCTGCAGACGATCCCGCCTGTAAACGAGCCAGTAAATGGTCCTTGGCATAGCTGATGCCCGCATCCCCAAGACGGCTTGAAACGCCGATATAGCCCGCCTACCCTGCGGGCCAAATCGAGGAAACACGATGGCCAACGAAACCGCAACGCTCGCCGCCTATGTCACCAACCTGAAATTCGAGGATATTCCGCGAGAGGTACTGGAGCGCGCCAAGGTGCTGACGCTCGATTTCCTCGGCAGCGCGATCCGGGCGCGGCGCGATGCGGAATCGACACCCTCGCTGCTGAAGATGCTGGAAGCGCTGGCGCTGGACGGCAAGGGCGAATCCACCGTGTTCGGCGACAGCAAGACCTGGACGCCCGCGGTTGCCGCCCTGCTCAACGGCGCGCTGGGCCACTCCCTCGATTTCGACGACACCCATGCCGATTCCTCGCTGCATCCGAGCGCGCCGGTGGTACCGGCGGCATTCGCGGTCGGCGAGATGGTCGGCGCCTCCGGCCGCGACGTGCTCACCGCGATCGTCGCCGGCTATG
Source organism: Bradyrhizobium sp. (assembly GCA_050726155.1). GTDB lineage: Bacteria > Pseudomonadota > Alphaproteobacteria > Rhizobiales > Xanthobacteraceae > Bradyrhizobium. The sequence goes on along the minus strand of JBOHIT010000540.1, from coordinate 8,708 downwards.
AAGTGTGCTGCCGGCTCGGCAACGCGCTCGATCCGACCTCGCATTACGCGCGCGGCTTCCATCCGACCGCGACCGCGGGAACCTATGGCGCGGCGGCCGCCGCCGGAAAGCTGTTCGGCCTGTCGCAGGACCAGATCATCGCGGCGTTCGGCGTCTCGGGCAGCCAGGCCGCGGGTTCGCTGCAATTCCTGGTCAATGGCGCTTGGAACAAGCGCTATCAGGTCGGCGCGGCCGCGATGAACGGCGTGATCGCAGCAACGCTGGCGCGCAACGACTTCGTCGGATCGAGCGAATCGGTCGAAGGCAAGCACGGCCTGCTGGTCGGCTACAGCGACAATGCGCATCCCGACAAGGCGACCGCCAGCCTCGGCAAGACCTATGAGACGCTCAGGATCGGCGTCAAGCCCTATCCGAGCTGCCGCTATACCCATGCCGCGCTGGATGCGCTGATCGCGATGCGCCGCGAGCACAATCTGACGCCGGACCAGATCAAGCGCGTCGAGATCGGCCTGCACCGCAACGGCATCACGCTGACCGGCGACGCCGCCACCAAGCGTCACCCGACCTCGATCGTCGGCGGACAATTCTCGATGTTCTTCACCGGCGCGCTGGCGCTCGACCAAGGCCGCTTCGGCTGGGACGATTACGACCGGCTCGGCGATGCCGCCGTCAATGCGCTCGCCGACAAGTTCGACGTGGTGCAGGACGATCGCCTCGAAATCGGCCGCACCCATCCGTTCGGCGCCCGCGTCTCCATCACCACCGATGACGCCGTGCATGAGCGGCTCTACGCCGATCCTTCCGGCGAGCCGGATTCATTTCCGGACGCGCAGGCGATGCAGCAGAAATTCCTCACCCTCGCCCGCCCCGTGCTAAACGGCCGCGCGGACCAGCTCGCGGATGCGATTCTTTCGCTGGAGCGATTCGACCGCGTCGCCAAGGCCACGCAGTTGGGCCGGCAGTAGCGCACATCGACGGTGTACCCTCTCCCCTTGTAGGAGAAGGAAACAGCATCTCATCGCGACCTAGGCGGGGCCGTCGATGATAATGAGGTCGGCGTCGGAATATTTCTGCCGGATCGCGACCGCCGCCTGATATTCCGGGCAATTGTAGCAAGCCATCGCGGTGGCGCGATCCCTGAACTCGATGACGAAATTGCGCTCGCGCTCGTTGCCTTCCATCACCTGATAGGCGCCGCCGCGCACGACGAAATGGGCGCCATATTTTTCGAAGATGGGCAGCGCCGCCGTCAGATATTCGGGATAATGCTCGGGATCGTGGACCGTGACGTGCACGATCCAATAGGCTTTCGGCATGATCTTCTCCGGCTGTGACTGATGGCGCTGACATCGCGCCACCACCGATTGATGGCGCGATATACATCACTAGCCGGAACAGGCTGGTAATTCAGATCACATTGTTGCGCGCGATTGACGCGCTCAATGGCCGCGCGCGAGCTTCGCCGTGTTGCCGGCGGCCGCGACGACATCGCTGACCAGCCTGAACACGCCGTCGGCTTCCAGCGGCCAATTGGGTGAGCGGCCCAGCCGTACGATGACAAGTTTTTCACTGGGTATGATGATCACATATTGCCCGATCGTCCCCTTGGCGAAGAACGCATCGCGCGGCCAGCCTTGCGCGCTGCGATAATTGGCGCCCATGCTGTCGCCGAGATTGGTCCAGAAACCGGCACCCATTCCGACCCACGCATTCGGCGTCGGCGAAGCCGAATATTTCACCCATCCCTCGGGGAGGATACGCTTGCCGCCGACCACGCCGTCACTGAGGTAGAGTTGGCCGAAACGCGCCCAGTCGCGCGCGGTCGCCAACATTTGGCTCGACCCCTCCGCATTGCCCGACGCGTCGAACTCGATGGTCACGTTGCGCATGCCGAGCGGTCCGAACAGTTCCGCCTGCGCGAACCGCAGCATGTCGGAAGCTTTGCCGCCTGCCGCGTTGCGGATCAGATGCGCGAGGATGACGGTATTGCCGTCATTGTAATTCCAGGCGCTGCCCGGCGGCGTCTCGAGTTCGATGCTTTCCGCATATTTGGTCATGTCGGATTCCATGAATTTCATCCGGTTGACCGGCTCGAACGCCGAACCGAGCGAGGCCTGCAGCGAACTGCCGAGCGCGAGGCCCGCGGTGTGACGCAGCAGATGATCGACCGTGATCTTCGCCCGCGGATCGCCGGCGCCTTGCCACGCCGCGACCGGCGCGGGCTGGTCAAGCGTGAGTGCGCCCTTGCGGACGAGAATGCCCGTCAGCGCTGACATCACCGACTTGGTCGCGGAGAAGCCGAGAATGGGCGTATCGACGCCGTAACCCTCGGCGTAGCGTTCGGCGACGATTTGACCGTCCTTGAGCACCACGATCGCCTTGGTCGCACGTAAAGGCGACGCTTCGGGTTCGGCAAAGGCGCGATCGAGCGCCGCGGCCAATTGGGGATTGGCTGATGTGACTACCGAAGGGCCCGCGATATCGGGCAGCAACGCCTGCGATTTGAGATCGGCCGATGGCGCGGGGATGTCGGCAACGGCTGTGCCGTGATCGAGATAGCAGCCGAGGCCTGCGCGATAGACCGCGTGGCTGCGGCCGAAGCCGAGCAATGTCACGGTGGTTTCCTTGCGCGCGCGATCGACATGATAGTCCATCGCCCAGGTGATCAGGCTGACGCCGGGCATCGCGGCGGTGGTTTCGCGAAATATCCGGTCCGGCTGCTGCCCGGACACGAAGGTCTCCGAACACAGGATGTTGGCGACGAAGCCGGTGGCGACTTTCGGGACGTCGCGTGCCCGCACGGCGGAGAGCGCCAGCGCGCCGAGAGCGGTGGCGGTCGCGAGAATGAGCAGCAGCTTTCGTCTGGTCACATTGGCCTCCGGCATGACGCATCAGCGCGTTGGCGGCCATGGTGACGAACCGGGCTCTTCCCGCTCGCCGGATTTGGAAATCGGGTGGCCGAAACTGGCGGGGGTCTCGCCGATTTTGAAATTACGGTGCAATTACAGCGCCGTAGACTGACGACGCCTTCCCTTCTCCCCTTGTGGGAGAAGGTGGCGCGAAGCGCCGGATGAGGGGTCTCTATCCGCTAGAGGTCTGTATCCGCGGGGAGAAACCCCTCACCCGTCTTCGCTTCGCGAAGCCACCCTCGAGCGAGCTTCGCTCGTCTCGGCTCCCACAAGGGGAGAGGGGACGAGATACCGATCAGGCCGCGGAAGCGTTTTGGCGGCGGTATTCGGTCGGGGTCACGCCCGTGATGGCCTTGAAGGCGCGGTTGAACGGACCGAGCGACTGGAAGCCGGCATCCATCGCGATGGTAATGACGGGCACTTCGGCCTGCGTCGGGTCCGACAGCGCGGCCTTGGCCTCCTCGATCCGGTGGTTATTGAGGAAGACATTGAAGTTGCGGTAGCCGAGCCGCTGGTTGATCAACCGCCGCAACTTGTATTCGGGGATGCCGAGCCTGGTCGCCAGCGTGCCGATCGTGATGTTGTCGTGACGGTAGATGCGTTCGTCGCCCATCAGCCGCATCAGCGCATCGACCAGCTTTTGATCGCCGGCATCCTCGGCCACAATCGACGGAGTCGGTGCAATCGTCACCGGCGCGACTTCTGACGCCGCCGGAAACAGATCGGCGCCGTCGACGCGCAGCATCGCGTAGCAGATCGCCGCCACCACGCCGGCCAGAACCGCGGAATTCACGGTGTTGACGACATCAACCGGCTGGCCGCCGGGCATCACGATCTGCAGCACGGCATTGAGGCCGCCGTACAATGCTGCGGCGCTGACGATAAAGACCCGGACGCCACGGCGACGCTCGACCAGATCTGCCGACCATGAAGCGATGGTCTGCGTCACTGCCAATGCGATGAAGCCGAGCGCGATCAGATTGACCGCAACGATGGACACCCGCGCGCTGGAAGCAGGTGCAATCCACATGCAATTGACAAAGCTGAAGGCGGCGACTGCCGCCCACACCAGCCCATGCCACCAGCGCAGCTTGAATGTCTCGTCGAACAGCGCGCACGTAAACAGCCAGAACACCACGACGTTGCCCGTGGACAGCGCAATCAATGGTGCATGCGCAATCGAGACCGGCGAAGTCGAGCCGATCGAATAGCTCACGGCGTGCGCTGCCGACCCCACGGCGAATGCCGCGGCCAGCCTTCCTGCCAGCACAGTGCCGAACCCGCGAAACAACGACGCCGCAAGCACCAGCAGCAGCGCCACGGTGGCGCCGCGCAAGGCCGCATCGATAGTGGGAAGCAGCATCAATTCAGTCCGGCCGGCGCAACAATGCGCCGCCGAAATCTAATGCAGATCGCTGGTCGATTCAATTTTGGCCCGTCCATGATTGGCGCGAAGTCACCCAGATATCGGTAGGCTTGCCCAACAGGACAGCCTTCCGATCCTTGCGCGCGCCCAACCGCCGGGCGACGGCCTGCGACGCCGCGTTCACGTCATCGATGCAATGGATGATTTCGTCGATCTCGAAGGTGGCAAACACCCAGTCGATCGAAGCCCTCGCCGCTTCTACCGCATAACCCTTGCCGCGGTATTCCGGGGCGATGCCCCAACCGACCTCGAAACCCGGCCACTCCGGCGGCGAAAATGGTCCGACCCGTCCGACATATTTGCCACTCGATCTTTCCTCGACCGCGAACATGGTGAAGCCATGCAGCGCCCAATGCCCGGCGATGACGGCGGCATTGCGCCATCCGCCCTGCTCGCTGGTGATCACCTTGCCGTCGGGCGTGATGAAACGTCCGGAATCGGGGTCCGACAACATGGCTGTGTTTGGAGCAATGTCGCTGCTGCGCCACGGCCGCAGGATCAGGTGCGGCGTCTCGATGAAAGGGCCATCGACCTGCATCAGCCTGGCACCCGGCTTGAGCGGAGGGATCATCGGTTCCTCATCCTTCTCGTCATGGCCGGGCATAGCCGTCTAAAGGACGGCGTCGCTTCCGCTTGCCTATGCCCCGCCATCCACGTCTTATCTGCTTTCCGGCATAGAAGACGTGGATGCCCGGCACAAGGCCGGGCATGACGATGCGGTGATCTCTGCTATGATCGCTGCAAACACAAAGGAGTCCCCCATGAGCTGGCAACCCTCCAACGATCCCGTGCTCGGCGATCCCAAGACCTGCGACGCGCTTGAACTCATCATCGTGCCGCGCACCCGCGATCTCGGCGATGGATTCGAGGTGCGGCGCGCGCTGCCGCACGGCAAGCGTCAGATGGTCGGCCCCTTCATCTTCTTCGATCATTTCGGCCCGGTGCAGTTCATGTCCGGCAAGGGCATGGACGTGCGCCCGCATCCGCATATCGGCCTTGCCACCGTGACCTATCTGTTCGACGGCAGCATCATGCACCGCGATAGCGAGGGCAACATCCAGGAAATCCAGCCCGGCGCCATGAATTTGATGACCGCCGGCCGCGGCATCGCGCATTCCGAGCGGACGCCGGACGTGCAGCGCCGCGACGGGCAGAAGATGCTGGGCCTGCAAAGCTGGATCGCGCTGCCGGCAGGCTCGGAGGAAATCGCGCCCTCGTTCCAGCATTACGCTGCCGAAAGCCTGCCGACCGTGAGTGACAACGGCTTCACCGCGCGCATCATTGCCGGCAGTTCGTTCGGCGTGAAATCGCCGGTCACGATGGTATCGCCGTGGTTCTATACCGAGGTGACGGCTGTGGCCGGCACCAGCGTGCCGCTCGACCCCGATCATGAAGAGCGCGCGATCTATGTGGTCGAGGGCGAAGTCGAGATTGCGAATGAGCGCTACGAGGCGCCGCGCCTCCTGATCTTCCGGCCCGGCGACCGCATCACGGTGAAGGCGCTGAAGCCGACGCGGATGATGTTCCTCGGCGGCGACGCGCTGGAAGGGCCGCGCCATATCTGGTGGAATTTCGTCTCCTCCAGCAAGGAGCGGATCGAACAGGCCAAACAGGACTGGAAAACCGGCCGTTTTGCCCATGTTCCCGAGGAACACGAGTTCATTCCGCTGCCGGAGTAAGCTATCCCTGCCCTATCAAGGCTCTGCCGCCCGCGCTTCACCCCGCGGGCGCGCTTCTCGAAAGCATGACCCCATGAACGCGATGCTCGCCAGCGATTTGCCTCTGCCACGGATCGGGCGCGGCAAGGTCCGCGATATCTATGCCGTCGGTGACGACCGCGTGCTGCTGCTGACGACGGACCGCATCAGCGCGTTCGACGTCGTGATGTCCGAAACCATTCCGATGAAGGGCGCGGTGCTGACCCAGATCAGCGCGTGGTGGTTCCGCCAGCTCGCCGATGTGGTGCCGCATCACATGATCAGCGCCGATGCCGATGAGATCATCGCGCTAGCGCCCGCGCTGAAGGGCCACCGCGCCGACATCGCCGGACGCGCGATGCTGTGCCGACGTACCATCGTATTCCCGGTCGAATGTGTGATCCGCGGCTATATCTCGGGCTCGGCCTGGAAGGAGTATGCCACATCGGGCACGCTGGCCGGCGAGAAGCTCGCGGCAGGTCTGGTCGAAAGCGAGAAGCTGGAGCCTTCGATTTTCAGCCCGGCGACCAAGGCCGAGACCGGCCATGACGAGAACATCACGGTCGCGCGCGTGCGCGAGATTTTGGGCGCCGACGTTGCGCAGACGCTCGAGCGGATGGCGCGCACGGTGTATGATTTCGGCGAGAAGGTCAGCCGAAAGCAGGGCATCATCATCGCCGACACCAAATTCGAATTCGGCCGCGACGGCGATGGCCGCATCATCCTGATCGACGAGGTGATGACCCCCGATAGTTCGCGGTTCTGGGCGGTCGATGTTTACAAACCCGGCCAGCCGCAGCCGAGTTTCGACAAGCAGCCGCTGCGCGACTATCTCGACGTCGAGCGCCGCGCCGGCCGCTGGAACGGCGACGCCCCGCCACCGCCGCTGCCCGCCAGCGTCGTCGACGCCACCAGCAAGCGTTACCTCGAGGCCTATCGGCGCGTGACGGGGAGCGAGCTGAATATCTGACCGAGCCGTTATTGCGAGCCACCGGGTCGCGCGAATGCGCGCCCGATGACAGGCTCCGCGAAGCAATCCATCGCGCCGCAAGTAGAGGTATGGATTGCTTCGTCGCTTGCGCTCCTCGCAATGACGAGAAAGCAACCCCAGCGAACGCCTAAGGTGAATTAGCCTCACCTCGGTTGAGCACAAACCTTTTGTACGCGTGCAACGGCTCTCGCAATCTCCCGGCAACGGGAGACGCAATCCATGCGGCAATTGACCTATGTCGGCGGCAGCACCATCGAATGGTGGGACGTGCCCGCGCCGAAACTGCAGGACGACCGCGACGCCCTGGTGCGGCCGCTGGCGGTGACGCGCTGCGACCTCGATCTCACGATCGTCGGCGGCAAGTCCGGCCTGCCCGGCCCGTTCGCGCTGGGGCACGAGACCGCCGGGGTCGTCACCGATGTCGGAAGCGCCGTGAAGGATTTCGCGCCCGGTGATCTCGTCATCGTGCCGTTCCAGATCAGTTGCGGCGAATGCGAGCGCTGCAAACGAGGCAATACCAACGCCTGCAGCGCGGTGCCGTTCCGCTCCTCCTATGGGCTGAAGCCGGTCTGCGGCGTCGAATATGGCGGCGCGCTGTCCGACCTGCTGCGCGTGCCATTCGCCGATCACATGCTGGTGCGGCAGCCCGCGGGCCATGCGCTGTCGCAGACCGCAGGATTAGCCGACGGCGCCACCGACGGCTTCAGCGCGGTAGCCCGTTGGTTGCAGCAGCGGCCCGGCGCAGACGTTTTGGTGATTGGCGGCTTTGGGCAATCGCTCGGCATGTTTGCGGTACAGGCGGCGGTAAGCCGCGGCGCACGGCGCGTGGTGTATCTCGACGACGACACGACGCGCCTGATCAAGGCAAGGTCGCTCGGCGCGGAAGTTCATGAAGCGCCCAAGGGTCTGGTGATGGACCCGATCGGCCTGTTTCCGATCGTGATCGACGCCGCCGCGACCGACGCCAGCATGCTGCTGGCGATACGCTCCGCCGAACCCGACGGCGTCTGCCAGCGCATGTATGGCGACTTCAAGGACACCACGCCGGTGCCGCTGCGGCATATGTATGGTGTCGGCGTCACGCTGCGGATCAGCCGCGTCAATGCCCGCGCCGATTTACCCGGCTGCGTCTACCATGTTACGGCCGGACACTTTCATCCCGAGCACATCATCACGCGAAAGGTCCGCTTCGAGGATGCCCATGAGGCGATCGGCGATCCAACCATCCGGGTCGCCTTCGTTCGAGATGGAATTGACTAATTCGGTGGTGATAGGCTTTTCATTTTGACGCGTTTTCTTCACGCGAACCGGTATCCACTTCGCTCGAAAACGCTATAGGCTCCCACAAAAGCAAAATGGAGGACGCCTGACATGACCGAGACCGACAACGTGCTGGTCGAACGCGACGGCCCCGTGACCATCGTTTCCATCAACCGTCCGCATTGCCGCAACGCCGTCGACGGTGCGACCGCGCGCAAGCTCTACGATGCCTTTCTGGCGTTCGACGCCGACGAAACCGCATCGGTCGCGGTGTTCACCGGCACCGGCGGCTATTTCTGCGCCGGCGCCGACCTCAAGGCGGTGGCGTCGGGCGATCCCAACAAGAAGCGCGAGATCGGCGGCCATGACAGTATCGCCCCGATGGGGCCGAGCCGGCTGCGGCTGTCGAAACCCGTGATCGCCGC
>JBOHIT010000539.1:0-4959 GCA_050726155.1 Bradyrhizobium sp. | reverse complement strand
CGGTGGCATCATCACCGACGAACGGTCGAGGCAAGCCGCCATCGTTTGTGCGGAGAATATTGCCGGGGTGAAGAAGGTCCACGACCATCTGTGCTGGGTCGACCCGATGGCCGGGCTGTACTTCATCGCACCGGAGGACGAGGAACTCGCGAAGGCGAGTTAGGGCAACTATTCCTCACCGGAGCATGATCCGGAAAAGTGTGAAGCGGTTTTCCGAAGAGATCATGCTCCAACAAAGACCCAAAGCGCGATGATGTTTCATCCAAATCTCATCGCGCTTTGGCCGCGGCCATGCGCGCGGCGAGCCGCAACGCCGCGACGAGGCTCGACGGATTGGCGCGGCCGGAGCCTGCGATATCGAAGGCGGTGCCGTGATCCGGCGAGGTGCGGATGAACGGCAGTCCCAGCGTGACGTTGACGGCGTCCTCGAACGCAATGGTCTTGATCGGGATCAGCGCCTGATCGTGATACATGCAGATCGCGCAGTCATAGGTCTTTCGCGCGGCTTCGTGGAACATGGTGTCGGCCGGCAGCGGACCCCGGACCTCGATGCCGTCGCGCCGCAGGATTTCGACAGCCGGCGCCACCACCTCGATATCCTCCATGCCGAGCGAGCCGTCTTCGCCGGCATGCGGATTGAGGCCCGCGATGGCAAGGCGCGGCCTGGCGAGACCAAAGCGGGTCTTCAAATCCGCCACCGCGATGCGGGCCGTGGTCACGATCAAATCGGTTGAAAGCCCGGCCAGCGCATCGCGCACCGAAAGATGGATCGTCACCGGCACGACGGCGAGCGCTGGCGACCACAGCATCATCACCGGCTGCGGCGCAGTCCCGCCATTGGCGGCGAGCTCGGCGAGAAATTCGGTGTGGCCGGGATGACGAAAGCCTGAGCGGTACAGCACGCTCTTGGCGATCGGGTTGGTGACGACGGCGCTGGCCCGCCCGGCGCGGACATGCTCGACGGCTTGTCGAATGGATGCGAGCGCAGCACTGGCGCTGGTCGCGTCCGGCTGGCCCGGCCGCGCGGTTGCGGCTTCACCTGTCGCCACCACCGGCAATGCGTCAGCGAAAGCGGCCGACGCCGCTTCCGGGCTGCTATCGGCGAGTTCGATTTTCAGTCCGAGCAGTTTTGCGCGCTCGGTGAAGAAGCCGCGATCGCCGAGCAAATAGAACGGCGGAAGGCCTAGTTCACTGCGCCGCAGCCACGCTGTGATGGCGATGTCGGGACCGATGCCCGCGGGCTCGCCTGATGTCAGCGCGAGGGGCTTTGCCATGGATCAACGACATTCGATCATGGCGGCTTTGCGGATCTCGGCGAGATAGGCCTTCTGCTTCGTCTCGTACTTCTCGGCGAACATCTTTTCGCGGATTTCCCGCTTCTTCGGCGTGTCGACGGTGGTCGCCTTCCGCTCGCACAACGCGACCATCTCCACGCCCTTGGCGGTGATTTCAGGCGGGGTCAAACGACCGACCGGGGTCTTGTCCAGCAATTCGCGCAAGGGGGCGGGCAGGTCGGCGGACGTCTTGGTGATGGGGTCGCGGATCGTGCCGTTCTGCATCGCCTTGAAATAGGAATTGGCCGCCTCGCAGCTCTGCACGCGTTCGCGCAGCGCCTCGGCTTCCTTTTTTCGCGCTTCCATCGTCGCCGGCGGCGAACCGCGCGGCACCAGCAGCACGATCGGCTGCATCTTGTATTCGAACGCCTCGACCTGGGTCGGCTCACCGCCGTCCTTGACGCGCTCGGCGACGTCTTTCTCGCCGACCTGGAGGCTTTCCTTGTAGCGGCCGCGCACCAGGCTGGACCATACCATCTCGGCTTTCAGCCGCGACTTCAGCGACTCCGGCCGGATGCCCTGGCTCTCCAGCGACTTTGTCAGCTGCTCGGTCGAGATACGCATCCGCGAACTCATCGCCGCGTAGGATTGATCGATATCGCTCGCGGTGGGGTCGACCCCGAAGCGCTTGGCTTCCTTGATCTTGACCTTTTCGTCGATCAGCTGGTCGATCACCTGCTGCCGCGGCATCTGCTGGCGGGTGGTCAGAAAGTTGAGTTTGGTGCGCTGCTCGATATCGAGGTTGGTGATCGGTTCGCCGCTGACCATGCAGGCCACGGATTGCGCGTGCAGGGGAGCGCCGCTGCCGGTGAGCAGAGCCAGAGCCATTGCGCAGCCGGCGGTCAGGGACCGGAGGCAATGATGGCCAGATTTGGTGGTCGTCATGCTCATATCAGCCGTATCAACCAATTCGATCCGCAGTGCCACGGGTTTTCTCAGGCAAGGTGGGATTCCGGGTTTCAGTACGCAAGGCCGCCGGGGCTGGCCCCGGCCGACGACGTGGCAATGGTCCGCAGGCCGATCTGTACCATGAACGCGTGACTAAGGACCGGCGGCGTCGTGCCAGCGGAGTAGGAATAGGACGTCACATAGTTGGCGGCCAGCACGAAGCAGTCGTCCACATAGCCTGCGCCGATGATGTACTGATTGAGCTTGTTGGCTTCAAGGTCCCAGCGCGCCGATCCCGACACCACCCAGTTCGCCGCTAGCTTGATCGATGCGCTGCCGAGCAGGCCTTCGCGCCGGGTCAGGTAGCCGAGCGCCGGCTGCGCGGCATAATTGCCGTACAGCACGCTGACCGACCAGCGGTCGAAGGTAGCACTTCCCTGCGCTTCGAAGCGGTTGATGTTCAACGTTGCTTCATCCATGCGCGTGCGCACGCTGAACGTATAGGTTCGGTTCGGCGAATAACTGACGCGGCCGACATAGTCCGAGCGCGTGTTCTGCAGGCCGGAATCGACACCGGTGTTGGTCAAATCGGCGACCGAGAATGAATTCAAGCCGAACAGCTGGTACGACTGTCCGAACAGCACATTGACGCTGCCGCCGCGGTCGAACTGCGTCGTCGCCTGTACGCCGACATTGGCGCGGCCGCCGCCTTCGACGCGGTCATAGCCCGAGAACTTGTCGACCGCGAACAGGTTGCTGGCGTCGAACACCATGCTCTGCGCGTCCTCGTTGGGCAGCTTGCCGGCATAGGTCTCGTTGGGACGGATGATGACCTGCGCGATCGGCTCGATCGTGGTGGTGCCCCACGGCTGGACGTTGATGAAGGGATAGCGATATTCGAGGCCGACGGTCGGCATCACGCGGAGCGCATTGGTATCGCCGACGGGGAGGAAGTTCGAAACGCCCGGCTGGTTCGAAATCGAGGCGTTGATGGCGTCGGCACGCACAATTGCGAACGGCGTCCAGATCTGGCCAGCCGGGTCGGTGAACGACTTGCGCCACTGCGCTTCGGCGGTGAACCGGGTGTAGGTGCCGGGCATGCCGCGCAGCAGGCACTGCGACGGCAGCCGCGCCAGCGGATCGGCGGACGCGTTCAGGCACAGTCCACTGGTGTTGGCCAATGTCGTGATCGGATCGAACGCCGCGGTCGTGCGCGACAGGCTGGTGAAATTGGTCTTGTAGCTGAACTCGCCGCCGAAGATCGGGGAGTTGATCACGTTGGAATAGTCGATCACCGGATGGATGACCGGAACCTTTTCCTGGCTGCCGGAGAAGGAGAGGTAGTAGATCGTGCGCGCGTCGAAGAAGCTGCGGTTACCGACGCCGGTCAGATAAAGCTGCGATATCGCTTCGGTCGGCAGGCTCAGGAACGATCCCAGGGGATCCCTGTACTGGGCCAACCGGTAGTCGGACATGAAGTAGTAGTCGGACAGCAGCACGCCGTCCCAACCCCAGGTCCATTTGTCCGAAAGCGCGAACTGGCCCTTGGTCTCGACGCCGCCGCGGAACTGCTTGTCGCCGGGCTGGCCGGTGAACGCGCCGCGGTCGAGCTGATCGATGCCGTAGGCGCGGATCTGGTACGAGCCGTCGATCAGGCGTTGGCGGAATTCGCCCTGGAACAACACGCCTTGCCGCGACGTGATGCGCGGGCTGAAGGTCGCGTCATAGTCCGGCGCGATCGCCCAGTAGAACGGGGTTTCCACGCCGTAGCCGAACGGCGTGTACGAGGTAAAGCTCGGCATCAGGAAGCCGGTCTTGCGCTTCACGGTGGGATCGGGCGTCGAAAAATACGGCAGATACGCCATCGGAACGCCGAAGAACTCGAGCTGGGCGTTCTCGAAATACAGCATCTTCTCGGTCTGGTCGTGGATGATGCGCGCACCCTTGACCTGCCACAGCGGCGGCTTCTTCGGGTCGTCCCTGCAGGGCGCGCAGGCGGTATAGACGCCGTTTTCAAACACGGTGTAATTGCCGCTGGTGCGGTCGGCGCGGGTCGCGGCCATGCGCGTCGCGTCCTCGGTGTCGACGCGCAGGGAATCGACGAAACCGTCACGGTAATCGTCGCTCAGATCCATGATGTTGGCGTAGGTGATTTTGCCTTCGGCATCGGTCAGGCGGATGTTGCCCTCGGCATGAAGGCGCTTGGTCTTCTGGTCGTAAATGACCTTGTCGGCCTCGATGCTGGTGCCGTTATAGAACATCTGCACGTTGCCGACGGCCGACACACGCTGGTTGTTGTAGTCGTAATCGACCTCGACAGCCTGAACCAGCATCTGCCCGTTATTGGCGGAAGGCGGCGGCTTCGGCCGCGGCGGGCGCGGATTGTAGGTGAAGCTTTGCGCCGAGGCCGGATTGATCCATGCAAGATCGATCGCGCCTGCGAGCGCGAAGCCGGCGAGCAGGGCGATGATAGGGGCGCTAACGGTGGCCAAGCGGCTCCGATGGCGGCGCAGAGGACTGCGCCGCCATAACGCGGGCGACCTTAACTGGCGGGCGGCGACAACGGCCACTACCCGTCCTCCTGGTACAGCAAGGCCAAAAAGCCGGTGAGGCCGCCCACACACACGGGCAACCACGCCGCAGCGATGGGATGCATCAACTCAGCCTTGCTCAAATCTTCCGTTACTTTCGACAGAACGTAGAGCAGAAAGCCTGCACCCACGCCACTCAAAACCAT
>JBOHIT010000538.1:0-4721 GCA_050726155.1 Bradyrhizobium sp. | reverse complement strand
CCCGAGAACGTCACCGCCTCCGCCAGTTGCGGCGAGATGAAATTGTCCCCCGCCGCCACTTTGCGCACGGCCTTTACCAGCGTCCGCGGATCATCGCCCTTGGCGACATAACCCTGCGCGCCCATTTCCACCGCGCGAACCACGAAGGCGGGATCGTCATTCATGCTGAACATGATGATTTTCGCGTCCGGATGTTCCTTTCGGATCCTCCGCATCAACTCAAAACCCGAGACGTCGGGCAGATTGATATCGATGATGGTGACGTCAGGCTTTCGCGCCACGAAAGCTTTGTGACCGGATTTGGCGTCTCCGGCCTCGTCGATTTTCACGGAAGTATCCGAAGCGAACAGCGAACGGCATCCGGAAACGACCACGGGATGGTCGTCCACGATCAGGATCCTGGTTGCCGATTTGACGGTATTCTGCATCATCGAAGCCTCTTCTGGGATAAAGAGGCATTTCGCGATGATTGAAAAGAGGAACCCGCGCGACGGGGGTTAGAATAGTCTTAATGTGGAAAAATCTTTCCCTTCGAATGCGGCTGGTTCTGCCGCTCGGCACGATGTTTGTGGCCGCGCTGCTGCTCGGAGCCATTTCGTTGCAACTTTTCGCGTCAGTGCAACTTATGGAGGAGAACGAGCCGGCGTCGCGCTCGGCCAAGGCGGTTGCCGAGGCGCTCAACAGCGCGCTCCTGATCTCCAGCAACCCGCAGCAGACGCTCGACGCATTCGTCCAATCCCTTGGAACATCCGAAGCCATCCGTTTCCGGCGTACCGGCGCCAAAATCTCAGCGCATTCAGCGGTCGAGGTGCGCACCCCGCTCGGAAGCGTGCCGCACTGGTTCGTCGATCTGCTCGGCCTGCCGGAGGTCAACGCTTCGTTTCCGGTTAGGATCGACGGAAAGCAGGTGGGAGACATCCTGTTTTCGCCCGATCTCACGGCCGACGTCTACGAAAAGTGGATCGGCTTTCTTGCACTGGTCTCGTCCGCGATCGCCTTGATGGTCCTGACCGGCACCATCACCTATTTCACCGCAGGCACGGTGAACGATGCACTGCGCAGTTTGGGCGAGGGTCTGACCCGGATGCGGACGGGAGACTACGCGCACCTGATTGCTGCATCAGGGCCGCCGGAGATCCGCCGGAGTTCCGAACAAGCCAATGAACTCGCGCGCACGCTGGACCGCCTGAGCCAGGACAATCGTAACCTGCTGCGCAAGATCGTCTCGCTGCAGGACGACGAGCGCCGCGACATCGCACGCAACCTTCATGACGAACTCGGGCCATTGCTGTTCGGAATCCGGGCGAACGCGGTGGCGCTGCAGGACAGCGCTCCCCGGGACAAGAAACTCGGCGCAGCGGTCGAGGCCATGGTTGAATCGGTCGAGGCGCTGCAACTGACGAACCGCCGTATCCTCGACCGGCTGCGACCGCTCCACATCAGGGAATTGGGGCTTGAGAAGAGCGTCCAGCCCCTGCTGCAATATGCGCGGTCGCAGGCGCCCGGCCTCAAGATCACGTTGCGGATCGATCCCCGCCTGAATGACGTCGATGGGCTGCTTTCCCAGACCGTTTACCGGGTGATCCAGGAAGGTGTGACCAACATTCTCCGGCACGCCAATGCCGGCGCGATGAGCGTCGCGGCAACGATCGAAGGCCCGCAAGCAGTGGTGGAGATTTGCGACGATGGCGTTGGATTTCCATCGGACCAGCCGTTTGGCCGTGGATTGACCGGGATGCACGAACGCGTCCGCGCCCTCGGTGGGACCTTCGAATTCAAGCGGGAAAACGGTCGAACCTATATCCGCTGCCGCCTGCCGGCTGGCGTGTGAGGCGCAGCGCTCGCCCGCGGGAAGCTTGCTGCAGACCATGTGATCGCAATCTGGAGCCGTGACCGCATGGTCGTCAGGCTCGACCCTGCGCACTGACGGCCCCGGACACCACGGCCGGCGCGAACCGCCCGCAGCGGGTTTGCAGAATCTTCCCGGCGGCGTCGAAGATGAAGACAATGCGAACGGGGTTGCCTTCGAAATTCAGGTAGTCGAGCACGACGCCATCGGGAGACGGTGCGATCTCTTCCAGTCCAAAGGCATCGGGCGAGAACGCCTCAAGCCGGGGCCGCCAGTATGTTTCCAGCGCCGTCCTGCCCGCATAGGTGTTGCCGCCGTCGCATTCGCATTCCAGGCTGGCATCGGACGCGTACAGGTCGAGCAGCGGGCCAAGATCGTGCCGCCGGCAGGCATCGAGCCAATCGACGACGACAGCGACCTGATCGACATTCTTCTCAATTTTCCCGGGCAAGTTCGACATGTGCATTGGCAATACCCTGGCGTGGTCGGTCGAGATCGGTAACGGCTATGGCGGTCGTCGTGAACGGGCACTGAACGACCGGTTGGCCGCAATTCAATTTGGGACCAAAAACAAATTGTAGCAGCGAAAGTTCCTCGTGCAATGCCGTCAACGGCCCGCCCAGCCCGGCATCCGGCTTTGCTGCATCAGCGCACGGCGACGCCATGCGCTGGCGCCGGCTTGCCGATCCGAAGAATTCAGGACAATCGTGCCTCGAACCGGCAATCTCTGGTAGCGCGTGCCGCGTGCAAGGCACAGGCACGCGAGGCGGCATCCCGGCAGTACGCGCGTCAGTCCTCGCGGCCGCATCGGCTGTACGCGTGTGGCGTGGATGCCTGCGCCCACAAGGCGGATTGACTAGCGTCGAACGCCACGCCCATAATCCCCGATGTAAGGGGCTTTGTGCACGTACCGACCACAAGAGTCGTGACAATTCAGGTGCAAAGGCGGGGTAACAGGCTTGTCGGCATCGCGGCGTCCCATGTTCGGCGAGCAACAGCGCTTCATGCTGTTTCTGATTGCGCCGGCGGCACTGTTGATGTTGCTGTTTCAGGTGCTGCCGATCCTGATCGGCGCCAATGCCAGCTTCCGCGACTGGGCGCTCTACAACCCGAAGAAAATCTGGGTCGGCTTCAGCCATTACTACGCCGTGCTGTCGGATCCGGCGTTTCTCTACACGGTGCTGCCGAACACCTTCCTGTTCATGATCCTGAGCGTGGCCGGTGCGCTGGTGGCGGGACTGGCGCTGGCGCTGCTGCTCAACCGCCCATTCCGTGGGCAAAAGCTGGTGCAGACCATCCTGCTGATGCCGCTGATGGTGGCGCCTGTGGTCGCCGCGATCATGATCCGCTGGATCTTCAACGACCAGTTCGGCATCGTCAACGTCGTGCTGGAGGCGCTCGGGTTCGAAGGCCAGCCCTGGCTGGTGCAGCGCTGGAGCGCGTTCGGAATCATCCTCTTGACCGATATCTGGCTGTGGACGCCGTGGTTCACGCTGCTGCTGCTCGCAGGGTTACAGAGCCTGCCGAAGGAACCGTTCGAGGCGGCCGCGATCGACGGCACCACCACCTGGCGCGTGTTCAGGTTTCTCACCTTGCCGATGCTGCGCCCGGTGATCGTGGTGTGCGTGGTGATCCGCGCCATCGACGCCTTCCGCACCTTCGACATCGTATGGACGCTGACCGGCGGCGGGCCGGGCCGCTCGACGGAATTGTTCAGCCTCTATGCCTATGTGCACGCGTTCCTGAACCTCGATCTCGGCCGCGGCTCAGCGGCGGCGATCATCGGCGGGCTCATCATCCTCGTGATCGGCGTGGCGCTCTACCGCCTCGTCGACCGTATCGCAAAGGCATGAGCTGATGCCGATCGTAACCCGCCCCCACTTCCTGCCGGGATTGCCGAAATGGAGCCGCAAGACGCTGTTCGCGCTGGCGCTGTTCGGCATCTGTTTCGCGTTCGCGTTTCCGGTGCTGTGGCTGATCTTGACCTCGCTGCGGCCGGAGTCCGGCGTCTATTACGTCCATCGCGGCACCGAATTCACGCTCGGCAGCTTCGCCGAAGTGATGAGCGACGAGCGGATCGTGTCGGCCTTTCTCAACAGCGCGCTGATCTCGACGCTGGCCACCGTGTTCTCGCTGCTGGTGACGGTCTCGAGCGGCTACATGCTGTCGCGCTTCACCGGGCCGGCGTCGCGGATCTGGTTCGGCACCATCTACGTGTTCCGCTGCGTGCCCTATATTTCCTGGGTGCTGCCGCTGTACTTCGTGACCCAGAGCTGGGGCATCTACGACACCTATACCGGGCTGTTGCTGCCGCATGTCGCGGTCCATATCTGTTTCTTCTCGTGGCTGATGAAGGGGTTTTTCGACGGCATCGATCCCAGCATGGAATACGCCGCGATGATCGACGGCTGCACCCGATGGGGCGCCTTCATCCGCGTCGCGGTGCCGTCGGCGCTGCCGGCGATCTCGGCGCTGGCGGTGCTGTGCTGGCTGTTCACCTGGAACGAATTCCTGTTCGCGCTGATCCTGACCGGCAACCGCGTGCCGATGATCACGGTTGTCATGGCGCAGTTCGTCACCGAGATGGGATTGCGCTGGAATTTGATGGCGGCAACGGCGGTGATGGCGCTGGTGCCGGCGTTCCTGATCGCGCTGTTCGGACAGAAATATGTGATCAGGGGTTTGCGCATCTGACGGCGAGGACGCCGGGACGACAAGGGAAGAAACACAAAAACGAGGGAGGGAAGCTATGCAACGACTGACAAAACTGGCTGTCGCAACAACCGTGGCGCTTTGGGCCGCGGCGGGGAGCGCCACAGCCCAAGTGACCGAACTGCGGATCGGCTACCAGCCGAGCCCGATCCAGGATGCC
>JBOHIT010000537.1:0-8230 GCA_050726155.1 Bradyrhizobium sp. | reverse complement strand
TTTTCGAGCAGCGTCGCGGTGGCACCGAACCGCAACGGAAAGATTGCGAGCCCACCGAGGCCAAACGTGAACGCCAGCGGCGGTGCGCCGACGAAGACATCATCGGGTGTGACGTTCAGCACTTCCTTCGCATAGCCATCGGCGGCGATCAGGAGATCGCGGTGGAAATGCATGGTTGCTTTCGGCTCGCCCGTCGTGCCCGAGGTAAATCCCAGCAGCGCGACGTCGTCGCGGCCGGTCCTGACCGCATCGAAGCGAACCGGCTTGTTCAGCGCCACCCTGTCGAGCTCGGCATCATGGTTTGAGGTGCCGTCGAAATTGACGACCTGCTTGAGGAATTTGCTGGTCTTGGCGCAAGCGACCAGTTCATCGGCGATCCGGCTGTCGGTCAGCGCAAGTGCGATCTCGGCCTTGTCGACGATCTTGGTCAGTTCACCGGCGCGCAGCATCGGCATGGTGTTGACGACGACGGCACCGGCTTTCGTCGCCGCAAGCCACGCCGCCACCAAAGCGGGATTGTTGCCGGAGCGGATCAGCACGCGGTTGCCGGGCTTGACGCCGTAATTCTCCACCAGCGCATGTGCCAGGCGGTTCGACCAATCCGCGAGTTCCTTGTAGGTGCGCTGGCGGCCGTTGCCGATCAGCGCGGTGCGATCGCCAAAGCCCTTCTCGACGATCCGGTCGGTCAGTTCGACGGCGGCGTTGAGGTATTTCGGGTATTGAAACTCGGGGCGGTCGAGAACCAATTCCGGCCATTGGTCCGGCGGCGGCAAGTTTCGCCGCGAAAAATCATCGACGTGCCCCGACGGGCCTAAAATCCTACCTGACATTTTCCATCGCCCTCGGGTTGGGGGTGAAAGGCTAGAGAGACCGTCCGGCAGCGCTCGTTACCCAAATCATTTTATACTTAAAGTAATTTGACGCAAGGGCCCAGATCCGGTCCGTCCCAATCTTTTTGAGGGCTAGGCGGTCCGCGCCTTGGCGGATTTCTGCGCGGAGGCCTTGGTCTTGGCCAGCAGCCGCATCAATTCGCGGACATCCTTCGGCGTCAGATCCGCGAAGATGTCGGCGATCCACAATTCATGCTCGGCCGCCATCTTGCGGAACTCGGCGCGGCCGGCCTTGGTCAGACGGATCACCTGGACGCGCCTGTCGGCGTCCGACGTACGCCGGTCGAGATGGCCGGATTCGACGAGGCGCTCCACCAGCCCGGTGACATTTCCGTTCGACACCATCATCCGCTTCGACACATCAGAAAGCGTCATCCCGTCCGGCACCTTGTCGAGCTGGGCCATCAGGTCGAAGCGCGGCAGTGTCACATCGAAGCGCTCGCGCAAGCGCCCGCGCACCTCGCCTTCGATCAGGGTGGTGCAGGTCAGGAGTCGGAGCCACAGCCTGATTTCATCCCCGTGATCCTCGGGGGTTTCGACAGCCTTGGTTTCTGAATCCAGAATCATGACGCCAACTTGTCTGATTTGCGCGCGCGGCGAATCCGAACAGACCGCAGCTTGGCATCATTGCCCAGATTTCTTTAGGGTTCAAGCAATTGGCGTGCCGCTTGCATGGTGTTTTGCATTGATTCTTGCGCAGAGCCTTGTTGCTTGCGGCCGTCGTCAACCTCGGAATAAGCTGATCGGAGGATTTGACGTGGGGTGGTTTCGGCTGCGGCCGAGTGAAGGAGTGGTCATGTTGCAGCCGTTGAAACTGGCGGGACTTAAAGTGGCGTTGCTTGCGGTCTTGCTGAGTGTCGCTGCAGGGCAAGCGGTCGCACAGGAGAAGATCAAGATCGGCGTGATCGTGACGCTGTCCGGTCCGCCGGCGGCGCTCGGCCAGCAGGTCCGGGACGGTTTTGCACTCGCGGTCAAGGACCTCGGTGGCAAGATGGGTGGCAGGGACGTTGAAGTCGTCGTGGTCGACGACGAACTGAAGCCGGACGCCGCGGTGACCAAGGTCAAGGGGCTGCTGGAACGCGAAAAGGTCGATTTCGTCGTCGGTCCGATCTTCTCGAACATCCTTCAAGCCATCCATAGGCCGGTCACCGAAAACAAGACGTTCCTGATCAGCCCCAATGCCGGGCCTTCGAGCTATGCCGGCAAGGAGTGCAGTCCGTTCTTCTATGTCACCTCCTACCAGAACGATCAGGTCCACCAGGTGCTGGGCAAGGTGGCGCAGGATCGCGGCTACAAGCGGGTCTATGTGCTGGTGCCGAACTATCAAGCCGGCAAGGATTCCGCCGCCGGATTCAAGGTCGACTACAAAGGCGAGATCGTCGAAGAAAGTTACTTGCCGCTGAACACCACCGATTTCCAGGTCGAACTGACCAAGATCTCGTCCGCAAAACCCGACGCTCTGTTCACCTTCATGCCGGGTGGCCTCGGTGTCGGTCTTGTGAAGCAATATCGCCAGGCCGGTCTCGCCGATCGCATTCCGGTTCTGTCCGCCTTCACCGTCGATGAATCGACGCTGCCGGCGCAGCAGGACGCCGCCGTCGGCATGTTCGGCGGCGCGAACTGGGCGCCCAATCTCGACAATCCGCAGAACAAGAAGTTCGTGGCCGGCTATGAGGCCGCCTACAACATCGTGCCCGGCACCTACGCCATGCAAGGCTACGATACCGCCGTGCTGATCGATAGCGCGGTGAAGGCGCTCAAGGGCGATCTCGCCAACAAGGACGCGGTGTCGGCGGCACTGAAGAAGGCCGACTTCACCTCGCTGCGCGGCGACTTCAAGTTCAACGTCAACGGCTATCCAATCCAGAATTTCTATCTGACCAAAGTCGCGAAACGCCCGGACGGCAAATTCCAGACCGAGATCGTCGAGAAGGTCTATTCGAACTACAGCGACCGTTACGCCAAGGATTGCACGCCGGCGAAATAAGCGGCGATCAAATGGAAGGAAACAACATGAAGACCGAAATCGCCGGGATCACCCGCGCCAACGAGGGCATCCAGGGAATCTCCTGGAACATCCTCGGCCAGACCTATGTGCCGAAGAGCGTCACCGAGCATTCGTTCTCGTGGCACGCGACCTTCCCGCCCGACACGTTCGTGCCGCCGCACATCCATCCGGATCAGGACGAGTATCTCTACATCCTGGAGGGCAAGCTCGACTTCTTCCTCGACGGCGCCGAGACCCAGGCCTCGCCGGGCGATTTGGTGCGGCTGCCGATGGGCAAGCCGCACGGCATCTTCAACAAGTCCGGCCGAACCTCGAAAGTGCTGTTCTGGGTCTCGCCGACCCGCCGGCTCTACGATCTGTTCTGGAACATCCACAACATGAAAGAGCAGACGCCGGATGCCGTCGTGGCATTGGCGGCCGAGCACAATGTGCATTTCCTGCCGCCGCCTCCGGGTGCGTGAGTTTCTAGCGCACCGCCGCTAGCGACGGTGCCGCAAAACCGGCCTTCGATGCGTAGCCGCGCACGATCGCTTCGCGCTGGCCGTAGCTCAGCACCTTCTCGATATCGGTAAAGCCATCGGGCGCGAGTTGCTCGACCGCGTCGATGACGCCCTCGGGGCCGCCGCGCCGGTTCGAGCGTACGATGTCCGCCGTCATCGGCAACCGCTTTTGCTCATAGGCCAGCAGCGCCTGGCGCGGATGTTCGGCGTGCGCCAGCGAATCCGCGATCGCCCGTGCATCGAGGATCGCCTGCGAGGCGCCATTGGAGCCGACCGGATACATCGGATGCGCGGCGTCGCCGAGCAGCGTCACCCTGCCCCAGGTCCAGTACGGCAAGGGATCGCGGTCGCAGCAGGGGTACTCATAAAATTCAGGCGTCGCCGAGATCAGCGTGCGGACGTCGACATGCGGTACCGAGAACCGCGCCACATACGGCATCAGTTCCTCGCGCTTGCCCTGCCGCGACCAATCCTCGCGGCGCGGCGGCGGCGCATTGCCTTCGCCAACCCGCACCATCACGGCCCAGTTGGTCAGCCGGCTCGCGGGGCTCGATCCTTCCGCAATCGGATAGACCACGACCTTGGCATTGAGCCCGCCGGCCACGATCATCGAACTGCCGGTCAGGAACATCGGCCAGTCGCGCGCGCCGCGCCACAGCATCAGCCCGTTCCAGCATGGCGGACCCTCGTCCGGGAACAGCATCTCGCGTACGCGCGAGTGGATACCGTCGGCGCCGATCAGAACATCGCCGCGCGCGGTCTTGATGTGCGCGCCGGTGCGGTCGAAGAAATGCGCGATCACGCCGCCTTCGTGCTGCGCGAACGCGCCGAGCCGGCAGCCGGTGTGGATCGCCTCCGGGCCCAGGCGCTCTTCCACGGCGCGATGGATGACGCTTTGCAGGCGTCCGCGATGGACCGAGAATTGCGGCACGTCATGCCCGGCGCCAAGGCCACGCGGCTCGCGCCAGACTTCCTGGCCGTGACGGTTCAGGTAGTACAAATCATCGGTGCGGATCGCGGCCGCATCCAGCCGGTCCAATAGCCCCAGCCCTGCGAGTTCGCGGATCGCATGCGGCAGCGTGTTGATGCCGACGCCGAGTTCGCGGATGCTGTCGGATTGTTCGAACAATTCGCAATCGATGCCGCGGGCGCGCAGCATCAACGCGGTGGTAAGGCCGCCGATGCCGCCTCCGACGATGATGGCCTTCATCCGCTCAAACTCCACTCAACCGGGTACGCATGTCCTGGGAATAAGGTCGCACAGGCCGTTATTCGGCCGCAAGCGGCTTTGTCGCCTCCGCCTTGAGCTCGGCGCGCGTTTTCGGCTTACCCTTAATTTTGAGGTCGTCGAAATCCTGCCGGTCGCGGACCGAGTTGCGGAAAATTTGCTCCTTTCCGGGGAGATATTGCGGCGGACAGGCGATATCGGCGGCGCCGTACCAAGCCGCCGCCCGCATGGTGAAGGAAGGATCAACCAGATGCGGCCGGCCCAGCGCCACCAGATCGGCGCGACCGGCGGCGAGGATGGTGTTGACCTGGTCCGGTGTCGTGATGTTGCCGACGCACATCGTCGCCACCCGCGCCTCGTTGCGGACCTGCTCGGAGAACGGCGTCTGGAACATGCGGCCGTAAACAGGCTGCGCATCGCGCACGGTCTGTCCCGTGGAGACGTCGATCAAATCGACCCCGGCCTCGCCGAACGCGCGCGCAATCGCCACCGCATCGTCGCCGGTGATGCCGCCTTCGGCCCAGTCGGTCGCGGAGATGCGCACCGACATCGGCTTGTGCGCCGGCCACGCCGCGCGCACGCCAGCGAAGATCTCGAGCGGATAGCGCAGCCGGTTTTCCAGCGAGCCGCCATATTCATCGGTGCGGGTGTTGGTCAGCGGCGAGATGAAACTCGCGAGCAGGTAGCCATGGGCACAGTGCAGCTCCAGCATGTCAAAGCCGCAGGCCTCGCCACGCAGGGCGGAAGCGACGAACTCGGCCTTGACGCGATCCATCGCGGCGCGATCCATCTCGCGCGGCACCTGGCTGTCGGGGAAATAGGGGATCGGCGACGCCGACAGCGTATCCCAACCGCCTTTCTCCAGCGGCCGGTCCATCCCCTCCCACATCAGCTTGGTGGCGCCCTTGCGGCCGGCATGGCCGATCTGCAGGCATATTTTCGCCGCCGAATTGGCGTGGACGAAATCGACGATCCGCGTCCATGCGGCCTGCTGTTCGTCGTTCCAAAGCCCGGTGCAGCCCGGCGTGATCCGGGCGTCGCGGCCGACGCACGTCATCTCGGTAAAGATCAGGCCGGCGCCGCCGATCGCGCGCGAGCCGTAATGCACCAGATGGAAATCGCCGGGCACGCCCTCTTTCGCCGAGTACATGCACATCGGCGACAGCACCGCGCGGTTGGCAATCTCCATCTCGCGCAGCTTGAACGGCTGGAACATCGGCGCCACAGGTTTTTCGATGTCGACATCAAGCCCTTTGGCGCGAACCGTCCTCGCAAACGCCTTGTCGACCTCGCCCACGAAATCCGGCGCGCGCAACGTCAAATTATCGTAGGTGATCGCCTTGGCGCGGGTCATCACTCCGAACGCGAACTGGACGGGATCGAAGTCCCAGAACCGGTCGACATGCTCGAACCAGACCAGCGAGACGTCGGCGGCGTGCTGGGTCTTCTCGACCTCCTCGCGCCGGCCATGTTCGTATTTCTGCAAGGCGGCATCGACGGTCGGCGCCTGCGCCATCGCGTCCGCGAGTGCGATAGCATCTTCCATCGCAAGCTTGGTGCCGGAACCGATCGAGAAATGCGCGGTCGCCTTGGCGTCGCCGAGCAGGACCATGTTGTCCTTGACCCAGCGCTCGCTGCGGATCATGGGGAAATTGCGCCACATCGAACGGTTGGTCAGCAGCTTGTGCTCGCCGAGAAACCAGCCGAAGATTTCCGCCATGCGATCGGCGGATTGCTGCTCGCTCAGGCCCTCGAGGCCGGCACGTGCAAAGGTCCCGGAATCGGTCTCGAAGATCCAGGTCGAGCGGCCGGTTTCATACTGATAGGCGTGGGCGATGAATGGGCCCCACTCGGTCTCCTGGAAAATGAACGTGAACGCATCGAGCGGCCGGGTCGAGCCCATCCAGGCGAACTTGTTGGAGCGCAGATCGATCTCGGGGCGGAAATGCTCGGTGTATTTGTCGCGGAGGCGGCTGTTGATGCCGTCCGCCAGCACGATCAGATCGGCATCGGCAAACCGCCTCTCGTCGTCGACATCGGTTTCGAACAGCAGCGTGACGCCGAGTTCGCGGGCGCGCTCCTGCAGGATCAGCAGCAGCATGCGCCTCGAGCAGCCGCAAAAGCCGTTGCCGCCCACCCGATGCACGGTGCCGCGGAAATGCACGGCAATGTCGTCCCAATAGGCGAATTCCTGGGTGATGCGGCGATAGCTCGGCGGATCGTATTTCTCGAAATTGTCCAGCGTGGCGTCGGAGAACACGACGCCGAAGCCGAACGTGTCGTCGGCGCGGTTGCGCTCGTACACCGTGACCTCGGCCTGCGGCCGCTGCTTCTTCAAAAGGATCGCGGCATAGAGACCCGCCGGTCCGCCGCCGATTATCGCCACCTTCATCAGGGCCTCCTGAGGCTGCCGCTCTGACGAGATACTTTAAGTCTAAAACAATTTTGCGCAAGCCCCCTTGGCGGCCGGGATGACGATATCGGCCTAATTGCCCTGGAACACCGGCGACCGCTTGTTGGAAAACGCCTCGAACGCCCGGGCGAAATCCTCGGTGGTCATGCACAGCGCCTGCGCCACCGCTTCCGCCTCGATCGCTTCCTCGATCGACATTGCCCATTCCATTGCCAGCATCCGCTTGGTCATGGTGTTGGCGTAAGTCGGCCCGTCGGACACCTGTTTTGCAAGTCCCTGCGCCTGCGCCAGCACCTGTTCGGGCGCCACGATCCGGCTGAAGAAGCCCCAGCGCTCGCCCTCCTCGGCGGTCATGAAGCGGCCGGTATAGAGCAGTTCGGAGGCGCGCGACTGACCGATGATGCGCGGCAGTATCGCGCAGGCGCCCATGTCGCAGCCGGCAAGCCCGACCTTGTTGAAGAGGAAGGCGACCTTGGTGCCAACAGCGGCGAGCCGCATGTCGGAAGCCATCGCGACGATGGCGCCGGCACCGGCGCAAATACCGTCGACGGCCGCGATGACCGGCTGCGGACACACGCGCATCGCCTTGACGAGATCGCCGGTCATCCGGGTGAAGGCGGTAAGGCCCTTGGTATCCATCTGGATCAGCGGGCCAATGATCTCGAACACGTCGCCGCCGGAAGAGAAATTCCCGCCGGCGCCGGACACGACGACGGTCTTGACCTCTTCGTCCATCGCACAGGCGCGGAAGAAATCCGTCAATTCCCGGTAGCTGTCGAAGGTCAGCGGATTCTTCCGCTCCGGACGGTTCAGCGTCACGGTCGCGACCTTGCCGTCGACGGTCAGCAGAAAATGCTTCGGCGAATATTCCGACAGCGGCAGCGTGACGGGATTGGCGGGTCTGCTCATGGGAACTCCTTTGTCTCATTTGTCATTGCGAGGAGAGGATTGCTTCCGCCTTCGCTCGTTGAGCTACGGCGGACAGGTCGCTGCGCTCGCAATGACGGTTCAATTCAGCTTCAAACCTCGCCGCCGGCGACGGCGACCGCTTGTCCGGTGATCGCGGCGGCGCCGGCGCCGCACAGCCACAGCACGGCGTCCGCGACTTCCGACGGCGAAACGAGGCGGCCCTGCGGATTATGCTTCGACAGTTCGGCAATCGCCTGCTCGCGGCTGCGACCGGTCTTCTTG
>JBOHIT010000536.1:0-5283 GCA_050726155.1 Bradyrhizobium sp. | reverse complement strand
ATCTCATGATACTCACGGCCTCGACCGGTCCCATTTTAGGAAAGCCATCCACTTTTTCGACCTAAGCCGATGCGGCAAAGACATTGTGGCCAGCGCCGGTGAACCCGCCCGGAGGACGGCGCGCGTCGCTGCGGATCGTGCTTAGGCGTCGCGATATAAGCGCCGGCTGATCGACGCCCTCACCCTTCACCGGCGAGGTGCAGATCGGGGCGGGTATCGATCATCCCTGAAATCGATAATGCGAACTGGCTCCGCGGGTCTTTGGTCGAGCGCGCCCGGATGGGGTGCGGCAATGCGAATCCGTGCACCGTCATTCGTCAGGTTGCGCCTTCGCCTTCCGTTAATGCGCGGGCGCAAGTCTTTCTCCGATCGGCGTTGCCGTGTCCTTGTGCGATGAAGATGGCAATCGTCACGGTGGTCTGCATCGGTCTGTTTGATGGGCGCGTCCCACGCACCTCGAATGGACGGGTCAGGCCCGAGGGCCGGCTGCGCCTCGATCGCCTTCCGCAAGGGCTCCGTTGGCTTATTTCCCCTGCCGCCAAGAAGCGGCATTCCTCGCGAGGCAAATAAGCCGTCTAACGCCCTCCTTCGCGTTGCTGCGGGCCTGACGGCTGCGGGCCGATCGCTCCCCGAGCCAAGGACCGCCATCGAGGCTGCGATGGTCGCGGCCCGACAACAGAACGGAGACCACCATGGCTACCATCGGAACCTTCACCGCTTCGGACAACGGCTACACCGGATCGGTCAAGACGCTCACGCTCAACGTCAAGGCGAAGTTTGTCGCGACCGAGGCGGAGAACGACAAGGCACCCAATTTTCGCATCATCGCCGGCTCCACCGAGTTCGGCGCCGCCTGGAAGAAAACCGCGCGTGATAGCGACCGCGAATATCTCTCAGTCAAGCTCGACGATCCGAGCTTCCCCGCCCCGATCTACGCCTCGCTGGTGAAGGGTGAGGGTGACGATAGCTTCACGCTGATCTGGTCCCGCCGCAACGGCGACTGATCCGGCCGGATCAATTAGCCCCGCCTCTTCGGAGGCGGGGTTTTTCGTGTGCTAACGGCCACAAGGATCAGGAAGAAAGGGGGAAAAGACCTTCGGCCTCCTTTTTTGTATCGAGTCGCTATGGGCTCCGCCCTCGCGCGCGCAAGGGTGGAGCACCGTCCCGGTGCCGGCCGGAGCGGTCTCCCCGGTCTTCCGCGCCAAAGCAGAAATTTGCATGACGACATCAGCGCCAGGCGCGTGCAGACGCGCGCGTGCCGCGCGCCCCTTTGGGCGGGTGATCCCCCTCCGCTCCGGCCGCCCTTGCACTTGCTACCCCGGTCTCGCCGACGGGCAGGGTTGCAGCGCAGCGCTGCGCTTTAACCCAGCCCCAAAGGAGAATGAGCGATGACCATGATGACCCTGACCCAGAACGAGCAGCCTGTTTCCAGCGGATTCCGCGTAGACGTGTCGCGCGGCGAGCGTGTTGGCCGCGTGTCGTCGGAATGGTTTTCCCGGCCGGATGACGAGCGCTATCTCAGCCTGACCGATCTGCATAACGCGGTACGCCGCCGGGCTGACCGTGCGCAGGCCCGCACGGTGGAAACTCGCGCAGTCAGGGTGGAGGCTACTCGCGACAATGCCGAGCGGCTGGCGCTGATGGTGCCGGGGCGTGACGAACCCATCGCGCCAACGCATTGGAGTTTTGGGCAATTGTGCGGGCTTGTCGGCGCGCCGTCATCCTACATGCGGCAGCTTCCCGCGCCGCTGGCCGGGATCAACCTGCAACACGGCTTGCTCTCGCATCGCGCCGAGTTGGTGAAAACGCTGGAAGCCGATGACGGTCGTGTCGAGCTTCGTGCCGTGACCGGCCCTGACTATGGACGCATTTGGGACCATGAGCTCGTCGCTGCCGTGATGAAGATCGCAGGCAATGGCATTGGCGACACAAGGTGGAAGGTTCCGGGCGTGCTCGACTGGAACACGATGACGCATAACCCATTTGTGGACATCACCAAGGACACTACGACGCTCTATGCCAGCGACCGCGACGTGTTCCTGTTTCTGGTAGATGATACCCATCCCATCGAGGCGGGACGTTTGCCGGATGGATCGCCGGATTTATATTTCCGGGGGTTCTATTGCTGGAATAGCGAAGTGGGATCGAAAACGCTCGGCATCGCCTCGTTCTATCTCCGGGCCGTCTGCATGAACCGCAATCTGTGGGGTGTGGAGAATTTCGAGGAAATCACTATCCGGCATTCCAAATTCGCGGCTCAGCGCTTTGCTCACGAGGCCGCACCCGCGCTCACCCGCTTTGCCGATTCGTCGCCCGCGCCGTTCATCGCCGGTATCAAGGCAGCGCGCGAACGGATTGTCGCCCGTAGCGATGAGGAACGCGAAAGCTTCCTGCGCAAACGCGGGTTCTCGAAGTCAGAGACGGAAAAAATCGTCGGGACCGTATTGCATGAGGAGGGCCGCCCGCCGGAAAGCGTGTTTGACTTCGTGCAGGGTATCACCGCGCTGGCCCGCGGCAAGGCGCATCAGGACATGCGGCTTGAGCTTGAGGGCAAGGCCAAACGGTTACTGGAGCGTGCTACCTAAGCAGTGGGGCCGCGCATCCGAAAATCCGGTTGCGCGGCTTTTCGAACAATTAAACCCGCCAGGTTTACGCCGATCCGGCTTCCGGATCGGCGGCGGTCGCGTGTCCGCGTCCGCGGCTCGCCGGGCCTGTGGCCCGGCTCGCGAGAAGCACGATGGAATCGACAAGCACTTCGGAGACAGCGCCTACGCTTGGCAGGAATTGATTGCCGAGATCGGCGCGGCATTTGTTTGCAACGATCTCTCTCGATCACTTTGGACCCACGACCCGATCACGCCGCCTAACGTGCCGGTTGGTTACCTACCTGACACTGGGACACATGGCGACGACGCCACGATTCACGAGAGGGTGCTCGCCTGCGCGAGCGAGTTTCCGGAGCTAGAGCTACCTGCACAGGAAGATGCGAATGGACGTCGATTCGCGGAATGCGGTTACCGACGCATAGCTAAGCGCACCGATGGTAACGCGCTTGCGGACAGCTTGCCCCGGCTGAACTCAGTCCTGCCGACGGCGCACGGCGCGAGCTCGATCCATGAACGCAAGCACGTCACGGTGGGAAGGTGTGGGCGATTTCACCGGCCGCTTCGATGGACCTGAGGCATTTTCGGGGACGTCGCCGCGTGCACTGCGTTCCCGGGGAGTTTTGCCTTTTTCTGACGCCATTCGTCCGCCATCGGCCCCCGCTTGCCCAGACCGCTCCCGAGAGTCGGCGGCCTGCGAAGTAGGCTGGCTTCGGCTGTGCGGGTGCCGAGCCTCTCCCCCAACAATCGCCCGCGTTTTTGTCCCACGCGCAGGCGACACGGATAGACCGTGATTTTGCTTTGCAATTTCTTTCGGCTCCGTAACCTCTTCTTCCTTGGCTTTCTTCGCGTCACGCTTTTGATTCTGCAGTTCGATTTGGCGGACAAGCGCCGTTAGCCGATTGGTCGTCAGGGGGATGCGGGCTTTACCTTGGACGATGCCCTGAGCAGCAAGGGCGGCCGCAATCGCAGACCATTGCACACCGTCTTCGCGGAGGCTGTAGATTTGCGGAAGAGCAGCCCGGATCGCCTTCGTCGTTCCAGTCGTTTCCCGGCTGGATTGCGACTTCGATCGTTCAGTCTGAAATCTAGAAGCGTCGATGCAGAGTCGTTTGAGATCCAATGCCATAGGGCAATTCTACACGCAAATTTCCGTACTAGCTAGAACTATAGTTGCTAGTGGCGACTAGTTTTTTACCATTAAAACTAGTATTATCACACCTGTGCATCACGGATTCTGAGGTAGAATAATACCATAATAACGCGTATGGCCGGGGCTGACAGCTATCGTTCGCTGCCAAGATTCACGGTGAACCGGGACGATTGAAACAAACACGCCCTGAAGGCGACACCGCGACGCCCGCGAGCGGGATCATTCGCATCGCTACGATCGGAGCAACCACAGCAATGCTGTGGTTGTCTCCCGGGTTGCCGCCGAGGAAAGCCTGTTTGGCGCCACCGTGGAGGCACAACGTCCGTCGATCAGCAGGACGTCATCAAGGAAGAGATCGAGGCGGCTACCACCGAAGGTCGACGTCCGGCAACGCGAACAGAAAGCTGCCGCGGCCAAGGCTGAACGCCCTCATCGGCCGTCCGTCCATGGCGCCTTTGGCCGCGCCCGCCGGCTTTCGGAACCTCAAGACAACCAGCCTTCCGTAGGTGCAGGCGCTCGCACACTCCGCGGATCGCCGCGCACGGACCTAGCCGTGAGCCGGAGCAGCTACGAACAGCCAACCACAATTGATTTGGATCACACGCTAGCAGCGGAATGACGGAAGTGCGCGTTCGCCAGGATGACGTGATGGACGGTGAGCCTTCAAGAAGTGGCGGAAGAAGTTGGGATTCAACTGGGGCGTGGCTGGAGAGATGCTCGGCTGGGAAAGCGACCTCAGGCCGATCCCGCGCGCCATTCGAGCTTGCCTGCCAGGAATTTTTGCGGCGCTGGAAGAAGCGGCCAGAGTACTAGGCCTTCCGACGGTCCAGTAATCTGAGATCGATCCGCTGCAACAGGCGACTTTTTCGAGGTCGGTCACCTTCGGCTGTAACCAAATCGGCCGCGCGCGCGAACTAATAGAGATGCACGAGCATGATGAACCATGCTTGCGCGCTGCTTGAGGGATTGAGCAGCCGCGTTGCCAGCGAGTTCAAACACACACTCAATGTGCGCTCAGTACCAGCGTCTTGATGGGCAGCACGAGGGCCTGAATCCGCAATAGCAGCGCGTGCACGAGGCCGGTGGCGTCGACTGCATGCAGCCAGAAGCTCTTTAACGAACCGAGTTTTCCTGACGAGATCAGTTCTTGGTTGCTGGTATAGGCGTTGGCGACACAACTGCTGCCGGGCGTCACGCCATCCAATCCACCCTTGTAGATCGGCTCCATGAAAACGAGAATGGTGCCGGGACGTACGGTGCTCTGCGCCTCGATCAGTTGCTCGCCGCCCCGAAATTGGCCTGCCGCGATGTAATCCTGGACACTGGTAACCACCATTGGAATGACCACCCACGGCTTGGAAATGCAGGTGGCCTCGGCCACCATTCCGACCTTCATGACCTGAGCCTCGATCTGCCCAAACCCTGCCATGAGCGCACGCCGCCCCGCCGTCTCCGGAATCAGGACGCCGGCAGACCGCATTATTGGAGTGACGATATCACCGGGCTTCAGGGCGAACTGCTCGACCC
>JBOHIT010000535.1:0-2860 GCA_050726155.1 Bradyrhizobium sp. | reverse complement strand
ATACAAGGCGCCTTAGCAACTGGCCGCCGGAGCATTGGGCGCAATGGCGGATGGAAGCGATGACGCCATGGAAGATCAAGCCGTGGAAAGGCAAGGATTGGGACTGAGCCCTTCACGCACATCGCCGCATTCAAAAAACAGGCGCCCCAGCGGGCGCCTGTTTTGTTTCAGCCAATTGCCGGCATCGCTAACGGGTTGAGCCGCTTTGGGGATGAGCCGCCGAGGGCCGGGAACTCATTCCAATTAGCGTCAACCCTTCGTAAAGGCCGGCTGGAAAACTACCCATTAACCAATCAGAAAATCGATAGTTGCCTCGGGATCCCCTCGCTTTGAGGGCTTGATCCAACGTAGCGCCGTGCCGGGACGGGCGGTTCTCAGACGCGGCGTCGGAAGCTCTGACGGCGGCCGACGACCTCAGCCATCAGTCGGAGAAGCTGCGCGCCGACGTCAACACGTTCCTCGACCTCATCCGCGCCGCCTGATCTCGCTTCCCATTCAGCAAGAACCGGTCGCTATCGCGCTCAAATCCTGAGCGCACCAGCCGCGTCCATCACCAATACGGACCGAAGCCAAAGCCGAACGGGAACGGTGCCGGCGCATAATAGGGATACGGCCGGTAATAACGGGGTCGCGCGTAATAATAGGGTTGGTAGTACGCGCGAACATACGGCCGATAGCCGTAACCACCATAGTAACGCCGGTAATAGCGCTGCGCACTGAAGTCGGTCGCATCGGATGTACCAGCGGTTTGCGCCTTCACTTGCGGCGACGCCGCGACCGCCGAATTGATCGCTGCCGGGCCGGCAAACACCAGGGCGCTTGCAACAACCGTCGTGCCGATCAAGGTCTTCATGACGAACTCCCTCCTGATTCAAGTCATCCAATCACACGCAGCAATCTCGCCCGTTTCATGGCAGTAAACTCGAAGTGAAAACAGGCCCGCGATGAACGGACCTGTTGTTCACACGCAGTATTCACCAACGGCGCCAGTGATGGCGATGATGCCAGCGATGGTGACGGTGGTGGCGGTGCCGCCATCCCACTTCCGTTGCCACCGGCCTGGCATCTTCCTGCACGGCGGCGGCGGCGCCAGGATTGCTGAGCGACATCGCGTTGGCCCGCTCGGTCGGCGCAGCGATGGCGAGCAAGGCGCCAACGGCGGCAAGGCCCAGAACGTTCGTGAGTTGCATATGTAGTCTCCTCGGGTCCTCATTGTGTCGCGTCCGTGACGAACGGTCCTCGACAGGCAAACCGCAGCGCCGCGACGCAGTTCGAAGATTGCGGCTGATGACGTGAATGCGAACTGAATAGCTCCTTCATGAAGATGAATGCGACGTGCGTGCTGTCGCTCACAGCAATTTCATCAGCGCGCAAAACCAGCGCCGACGATCGTCGTATCTTCTTCAGCCGTTTCTCTGATGGGAGAGTGTCATGGCATCATCGCGCATGAACGCTTCGATATCGCGCGCCGTATTCGCAGCCGTCACAATCTCGAGCGGCGCCGCGTTGGCCTCGCAGGGCCCCGGCGGCGGCATGGGAACCGCAAGCCACTTCACGCAAATGATGATGGCCGTGCTGGTCTATGGCGTGGCCGCGATTGTGGTTTGCGCTGGCTTGATCGGCGCCGTGCGCAGGCGCTAGATTTTTCTAGCCTGGCCGCCAGTAACAGTTCATGCGCGGCGTGATGACCGGGCCGCTTGGCCGGTTTTCCTGCACGTAGGTCGCGGTGCAACTGCGGACCGCATTCGGCCCGGGATTGTAGCGCGGATAGACATCGGGTTCCCACTGGTCCTGCCGGTAGATCGGCACGCGGCGGAGCGGGCGACGGCGCTGTGCCGATGCATCGGTCACGGCTGGCCTTGCTGCCTGCGCGGCGCGGACGCCGGATGTCGCCGTCTGGGCCTGCGCGCCCGCATCCGGCAACAAGAATCCGGCTACAATCACCACTGCCGCTGCCGTCACAATCCGCTTCATCACGTTCACCAGAGTCCTGCACCCAAAACCTGTTATCGGCCGTACGGTCTCCGATTGCCGCGCCAAGGTCAACCGGGCGATGGCGTTCAAAACCAGTAGGCGCGGTGCTGGAACACGCGCTAAACAGGCGCGATGTGGAAGGAAGCAAAAGCACCATCGCTCGCCGAAATGGAAGCCATGGCGCATCAGGTTTTCGAGCGCCTGCCGAAGGGCTTCAAAACCCTTTGCGAGGGCGTGATTATCCGCGTCGACGATTTCCCGACCGACGAGGTCCTCGACGAGATGCAGGCGCAGACCGAATTCGACCTGCTCGGCCTGTTTCAGGGCGTCGGCCTGCCGCACCAAAGTAATTCCGACGTCGCCCGCCTCCCCAACATGATCTGGCTCTACCGGCGGCCAATCCTGGACTACTGGGCCGAACACGAGGAAACGCTGGGCCACATCGTCCGCCACGTCCTGATTCATGAAATCGGCCACCATTTCGGGCTGTCGGATGCCGATATGGAGGCGATCGAGGCCCTGGAAGCCTAGATGCGGGCAGTAACAGGGTAGGATTGCGCAAATTGGTCTTTTGCCGGGGGCTTTTTCGCGATAAATTAATGGCCCTATCCCCTCATTTTTAGCCGGGAAGTACGTTCGATGGACAAGTTCACCACGCTGGAAGGCGTTGCCGCGCCCCTGAAGATCATCAATGTCGACACCGACATGATCATTCCGAAGCAGTACCTGAAGACCATCAAGCGTACCGGCCTTGGCAAGGGCCTGTTCTCGGAACAGCGCTACAAGGATGACGGCAGCGAGAATCCGGACTTCATCCTCAACAAGCCGGCCTATCGCAATTCCAAGGTGCTGGTCGCCGGCGACAATTTCGGCTGCGGCTCGAGCC
>JBOHIT010000534.1:0-11364 GCA_050726155.1 Bradyrhizobium sp. | reverse complement strand
AGTACATGCAGATTAATCCGCTCCTCGCGCCTACCGTAGCTGCGGCTCGGACGGGCGAGGTAATCGCTATGCTAGACCTCGTCCCCAATGACGAATATTTCGCATCGCGTTTTTACAAGGAGTGGGCGCAGCCACAAGGATATTTGGACTCAATACACGGGGTTCTAGATAAGTCCAAGACCACTTATGCGGCGCTCGCCATCGCCCGCCACGAACGTCACGGTCGAGTGGATGAAGAGGCGCGCCGCCGCACCGCGCTGCTGGTGCCTCATTTCCGGCGCGCGGTCGCCATTGGAAAAGTTATAGATTTGCACAAGGTCGATGCTGCCACACTTGGCGATACGCTCGATGGGCTAGCGGCAGCTGTGCTGATTGTCGACGCAGCCGGGCGTATTGCTCATGCAAATGCGGCTGCTTATCTGATGCTCGATGAAGCAAAAGTCATTCGTAAAGCTGGTAACAAATTAATTGCGCTTGATGCACTCGCGAATCGTTCGTTCCAAGATTTTTTCGTGAAGGCGGGGCTTGGCGATGCCGCGGTCGGCACCGCGGGCTTTGCACTGGCGTTAACCGGAGGGGGCGAACGCTTTATTGCCCACGCACTTCCGCTAACCTCCGGCTCCCGGCGCAGAGCCGGTATCGCCTATTCTGCTGTGGCCGCGGTCTTTATCCGGGGCGCGACGCTAGACTTATCCCATCAGTCCGAGACAATTGCGAGCACGTTCAAACTCACGCAGGCCGAAATGCGAGTGTTGGGGGCGCTCGTAGAGGCTGGAGGAATCACGGACGTCGCGTCCGTCATCGGCATATCTGAGGCGACGGTGAAGACCCATCTGCAACATATCTTCGCTAAGACAAACACTAAGCGTCAAGCCGAACTCATCAAACTCGTGGCGGGATATAGGAGTCCACTCGGTGAGGGTTGATTCGAAGAACAAAGAAAACCCGGCAAGCGGGTACTCGGCAACTCAATATGAATGCCCGCTCCGGGCCAAGACGGAAGGCGCAGCCTTGCTGCGGGACGTCCGCTTTGCCCGGCGGGTTCACCTGACCAACGCAACACCCTAATCCTTGTTCAAAGATGGAGTGTGGTCATGAAACGGCGGCGTCGCATCTAAAGATTGGATCAGAAGGCGAACACTTCTACCGCTCTACTATAATCCCGGAGTTGAAACCATGGCGATTGATCGAGAGTTGTTGAGCATTATCGGCGATATTTACGACTGCGCTATAGATCCGGGACTATGGCCCCAAACGCTAGAGCGAATATTGGACAGGACGCATTGCGATTGCGCCGGGATCAACATGGTAGACCCGCTTGAAAACCGGGTTAGTCTCATTATCAACCACAGAGCCAGCGACGAGTTCAGTGCCGCAATGATCAATGCGGCGGCATTTAACCCTGTCATGACGGCGGGGTGGTTTGTGGACGTGGATGAGCCCTTCACAACAGGCAGTTATCTTGGAGAGACAGAGTATCTTGCCTCCCGGTTTTACAAGGAGATCGTATCTGCTCACGGCTATCGCGAGGCCATATTGTTGGTTCTTGCCAAAACCGGCAGACGGTATGGGGTAATTGCCCTTCCCCGTACAATTGCTCAGGGTGTTCCCAGTGAGACTGACCTCGAAGATATGCGCCTTCTTGCTCCGCACATTCGACGGGCGGTAACTATCGCTGACTTGATAGACTCGCAGCTCTTGACCAGGGATATGCTGTCGGAAACACTGGACCTGATGACAACGGGCGTTATTCTTGTCGATAAGGCATGCCGCCTCGTTCATACTAACGCCGCCGCGGCTAGGCAGCTTGATGCCGGTCGCGCGCTTAGACGCGAGGGTGAGTTTCTCTCTGCACAAAACGCCAATGTTTCGAAACAAATTCGCGATGCAATAATACGCGCCGCCGAGGGCGGGCCGGCCACGATAGGTGCAACTGGTATTGCGTTATCGGTTCCTGCTTCGGACGGTACAGATCTCGGATTATGGTTTCTGCCGCTCGATGGAGGGTTGCGGCGTGACCTTGGTGCTCCCTACTCTGCCAAAGTAGCAATTTTCCTTCGCGATCCCGCAGACAATTCAGCATTCCCAGGCGAGCTCTTTGTGCACCGCTACAATATCACCCCAGCCGAATGCCGCTTTATGATGATGCTAACGCAAGGCATGTCGACAAAGGAGGCCGCCTATGCTGTCGGAATAGCAGAATCGACCGCAAAAACACACCTCCAGCATCTGTTTGCCAAGACGGGCGTGCAGCGACAGGCCGACCTGATTCGTCTCGCGCTTACGGCGCTTTCGCCCGCTCGTTTGCCGATGCGGTAGGGGACGTCCGTTCTAGCCTACCACAGTATAACCTTCGGGTTGAGCATCGTATTACGGTGACAGTGCACTAAACTTTTCGCGGCGTCGCGTATCGTCCGCCGCTCCGGTCACAACTTCAACCTTTGTGCTTGCCTGCGACTGATGTCGAGACGTGTCGGCGACATGGATGACGATACACGTGTTTGTGGAGCATTCGCCGTAACGGCGGATTACGCCTTCCGCTCAGTCCGCCCTACGGACTGCATCGCCCTACGGGCTGCAGTCGCGCCGAAGACCCCGTCGGGCACGGCCATGGAGCATCTGCAGATTGCGTGATCGTGCAATAGTGCCGCTGGTTTGCCCGACGTGTCAAAATGTTTTTCGCGGCTCAAGCATCCATGCCGGCGACCCCTTTCTTTTCAAGGGGTTCCTTTCTTTGCATGGGGTTGTTTTGCGAGATTTTGTGTCGGGGGCCGCTATACCCTCGAACGGGCGCTGCGTTGCGTCGATCGCGTCGACGCCAGGCCATCGCGCCCTAATCGTCCGACGCCTGCTTCAGCAGTTTGGGGCTCGTGAAGTGCACCAGTGTGCCGCGGCGAAACGCCACCTCGTTCCAGTCCCCGATCGCAAAGTCGAGGACCGCAAGGCCGGTGGTCGGCAGATTGTCCTCAAGGGCTTTCTTCGCGGCCGCGTCGCCGCTGCCGGCAAGCGCCAGCGCCAGCTCGTGCATGCCGGGATTGTGACCGACCACCATCAATTGCCTGGGATCGCTGGCCTCGGCCATGCGGATGATCTGCAGAAGCTGCGCCGGTTCGGCGCCGTAGAGTTCATCCAGGGATTCGACCTGCGGCTGCGGGGCGACTGTCCTCGTCGCGTCCTGCATCGCTTGCTGGACGATCTCCCAGGTCTGCTGCGCCCGCACCGCGGTTGAGACCAGAACCATATCCGGCACGGGCGGATGCTGGCCGATCCAGCCGCCGATGGCGGCGGCATCAAGCCGGCCGCGGTCGTCGAGACGGCGGTCCTGGTCCTGCCCCGAGGGCGCGTCGTGTTCGGTCTTGGCATGACGCAGCAGCATCAAACGGCGCATGGGCGCAATCTCGATTCGTTTCGGCCTGAATTAATCTACAAGCTCATGCCTCGGACAAGGTGACAAGCGCCGCAGCGGTCCGTAAGAAAACGACATGGCTGAGACTTTCACAAGTGCGACCAACGGCCCGGACGACGACGCGCCCTTTCGGTCCCGGCTGTCGTTCGACCTCGATGTCGATATCTGCGTGGTCGGGGCAGGACTTGCGGGCCTGACCGTGGCGCTGGAGGCAGCAAGGCTTGGCGCCAGCGTCGCCGTGCTCGAAGGCCGCCACGTCGGCTGGAACGCGTCGGGCAACCAGCTCGGCACCGTCATGCCGGGTTACAGCCTGCCGATCGGCGAGTTGATCGAACGCGTCGGCCTCGAGGACGCCCGCGAACTCTGGTCGCTGTCGAAGGAGGGCGCCGATTACATTCGCAGCGTCGCGACCGAGCAAGCGATGCCCGGTATTGCGCTGACCGAAGGGGCGCTGGAAGTCTCCAACGTCGATGCCGGCGAAACGCTGATCAGCCGGCTGCAGACGCTGAGCGAAGATTTCGAGACCGAAGTCGAAGGCTGGCAGGTCGATCGCGTGCGCGAGCAGATCAAGACCGGGCGCTACTTTCACGGCATCTATTATCCGAAGGCGTTTCAGATCGACGGCCGCAAATATGTCCACGGCTTGGCTGCGCTCGCAAGGCAGGCAGGGGCGCGCATCTTCGAGGATACGCCGGTGGTCAGTATCGATCCGTCGGGTATTCGCAAGCGCATCGTGACGCCGTCGGCGCGGCTTCGTGCATCCCATATCGTGCTGGCCGGCAACATCCATCTCGGCACGCCGTTGCGGCGGCTGTCGGAAACACTGCTTCCGGTGTGGCGCTATGCCGCCGTGACCGAGCCGCTCGGCGAGCGCCTCGCCGAGGCCATCAGTTTCCAGGGATCGGTCACCGACAGCGACGGCATCGATCATTTCCGGATCGTGGACGGCGACCGCCTGATGTGGGCCAGTCCGGAAACCACCTGGGATGCGGCGCCGCGCCGCTTCGGCCCCGCCATCCGGCACCGGATCGCCACCGTTTTTCCGAAGCTCGGCAAGGTCGCAATATCCGAAGTCTTCGGCGGCGCCGTTGGGGTGACCGTGCACGGCATGCCGCAGATCGGTCAGTTGCGGAAGGGGCTATGGGTCGCCAGCGGCTTCGGCCGGCAGGGGCTGAACACATCAGCGATGGCCGGCCAACTGGTGGCGCGCAGCATCCTGTGGGGCGACGAGCGCTGGCGGTTGTTTTCGCCCTTCGAACTGGTCTGGGCCGGCGGTGCCACCGGCCGGGTCGCCGGCCATTTGATCGGTATCTGGGGGCGGGGAAGTGCCGCCGCCGCGGGGGCGTTGGCCCGTTACCGGGAGGGCGCGCGCGCCAAGGAGCGGGTTCGCGAGGCGCGGGTCGCCGAGGCCAACCGGCAGGCCGGAACCCGGCCGCCACCCCGGCGCCGTCCGCCGCCGGGCCAGCCACATCAGGTGCGTCCGCAGCCCCCGGCGCCGGTGGACATGCCGGAGGACGGCGTGCCGCTCGCCGCCTCGCAGGAAAGTGAGAGAATTCGGGACGGATCGGTGTAACTTCCGCGCGTGCGTGCCGTATTTGATGGCGAACGACCTTGTTCCGCCCTGCACGGAGACCCCTGATGATCGACCGCCGTATCCTGCTCGCATCCGTCGCCGGCCTGTTTGGCCTCGCGGCCTTCCGCTGGCTGCGCACGACGCCCGCGGAGGCCGCCGAGAAATTCGAAGTCGAAAAGACCGATGCCGAATGGCGCGCGCAACTGACGCCACAGCAATATGAAATCCTGCGCAAGCACGGCACCGAGCGCCCAGGTTCCAGCCCGCTGCTGAAAGAGCACCGCAAGGGCGTCTTTGCCTGCGCCGGTTGCGATCTGCCGCTGTTCGCTTCGGAGACGAAATTCGAGAGCGGCACCGGCTGGCCGAGCTTCTACCAGCCGCTCGACAATGCGCTCGGCAAGACCGAGGACCGCACCTACGGAATGTTGCGCACCGAAGTGCATTGCCGGCGCTGCGGCGGTCATCTCGGTCATGTCTTCGACGACGGGCCGAAGCCGACCGGGTTGCGCTATTGCATCGACGGATTTGGGATGGTGTTCAAGCCGGCAGCGTCATCGGCTTCCTGAACCTTACGCTCGGCAATTGTTGCCCCGCCCGGCAATTGTGCCCCGGTCTTCGGACCGGGGCTTTTTATTTAAGGCATTGATAAATCGCTTTTTTTCTATTTGGCACAACGCTTGCGACATGTTCTCCCGACGCGGCCTGGGTTTTCTTGAGACCGGCGAGCCGCCCGGATCGAATTTGGAGAAAATGTCATGGGTATCTTCGGCGCTCTTACGACAGCCGTCGGCGGCCTGCGCTCGCAGTCATACGCACTGGAAAACGTCTCGGGCAATATCGCGAACTCCCAGACCACGGCGTTCAAGCGCGTCGACACCAGTTTCCTCGATCTCATTCCGCAGACCTCATCGACCCAGCAGCTGGCCGGCGGCGTCACGACGCAATCGCGCAGCACCAACTCGGTGCAGGGCGACGTGCAGACCGCCTCGGTTGCGACCTTCATGGCGATCAACGGCGCCGGCTTCTTTGCGGTGCAGAAGCCCGGTACCTTCACCGACGGCACGCCGGTGTTCGACGGTGTCGATCGTTACACCCGCCGCGGCGACTTCCAGCTCGACAAGAGCGGCTACCTCGTCAACGGCGCCGGCTATTACCTCGAAGGCGTTCCGATCGATCCGACCACCGGCAACCCCTCAGGCAGTTCGCCGCAGGTTCTCAAATTCCAGAACGACTTCCTGCCCGCGCAGCAAACCAGCAAGATCGATTACCGCGCCAACCTCGCCTCCTATCCGTTTACGACCAAACACGATACGTCGGTTCAGGGATCGGAACTGCTGGCGCCGGCATCGTTCAGCACCGGACATAATCCGCTGGTGGTGGGAACGCCCGCG
Source organism: Bradyrhizobium sp. (assembly GCA_050726155.1). Taxonomy (GTDB): domain Bacteria; phylum Pseudomonadota; class Alphaproteobacteria; order Rhizobiales; family Xanthobacteraceae; genus Bradyrhizobium. The sequence goes on along the minus strand of JBOHIT010000534.1, from coordinate 4,994 downwards.
GCGCCCTATACCGACGCCTCGACCAGCGGCACCGTGCAATCCAACAAGGCGACGCCGTCGGTGCCCAACACCGGCGCAACCCTGCTTTCGGGCGCTGCGAACACCGACTCGATCTCGGCCAATTTTGCCGTGAATGACACCATCACCGTCAACGGCACCGTGGTCACCTTTGTCGCGGCGGGCGCCGTCGGCAACCAGCTCAACGTCACCGACAGCATCTCCGCATTGTTGAGCAAGATCGACTCGATCACCGGAACCGCGGTCCCGTCCACCATCACCGGGGGTTCGATCACCCTGCATACCGGAACGACGTCCAATCTATCGGTCACCAGTTCGAACAACACCGCATTCGCAGCCCTCGGCTTCACCGGCACCGCGGCGGCAACGCGCGGCGGCGGCGGCACGGTCGGCACCGGACAGGTGATCGGCAACGACAATTCGACATTCCTCGACGAGAGCGTCGCGGGTGGTGCGGTCACGACCTACGACGTATCCGGCGCGCCGGTGAACCTCCAGTTCCGCTGGGCCAAGGCCGACAGCTCCGCGCTCGGCCCCGGTCATACCGATACCTGGAACATGTTCTACCAGGTCAATCCCAATGCAACCGGCACGCAGGTGGCCTGGCAGAACGTCAACACCAATTTCACATTCTCTGCTTCCGGCCAGATGTCGCCCGCGGTCGCCTCCATCACGCTCACCAACGCCGTCGTCAACGGCGTGGCCCTCGGCAGCCCCGTCATCAACTTCGGCACCGGCGGCGTGACCCAGTTCGCCGATGCCAACGGCAACGTCCAGGTCAACCAGATCCAGCAAGACGGTTTCCCGGCCGGTCAATTGCAGTCGGTCGGCGTCAGCACCAACGGCCGCATCGTCGGCAACTATTCCAACGGCCGCAACCTCGACCTTGCCGAAATTTCGATCGCGACCTTCAACGGCACCAACTTCCTCAAGCGCGTCAACGGCGGCGCCTTCGAGGTGACCGACGAATCCGGCGGCGCGCTGTTCGGCAAGTCCGGAACCATCGTCGGCTCGTCGCTGGAAGGATCCAACACCGACATCGCCGACGAGTTCACCAAGCTGATCGTCACCCAGCAGGCCTATTCGGCCAACACCAAGGTCATCACCACCTCCAACACGATGGTGCAGGATCTCCTGAACGTGCTGCGATAACCCGCGGACCATTGGTTCGCGATGCGATTTGAGATGGGCATTTAGTCATGGGTTTGAGTCAAGCTCTCTCTACCGCGATGTCGGGCCTGCGCGCGACGCAAGCCTCGCTCGCGCTGGTCTCGTCGAATGTCGCCAACGCGGAGACGCCGGGTTACGTCCGCAAGACGGTCAACCAGGTCGCCGGCACGACCGGCGAATTCGGCTCGAGCGTCCTTATCAACGGCGTCAACCGGCAGCTTGATCAGTATCTGCAGACGCAGCTGCGTACCGAGAACTCCGGCGCGTCCTACGCCGATATCCGCGCGACCTATCTCGCTAACCTGCAGAATGTCTACGGAAATCCGGATGACAGCGGCACCATCGAGAATGCGTTCAACACCCTGCTGACGGCGATGCAGGGCCTGTCGACCAGCCCGGACTCGCAGTCAGCGCGCATCGGCGCGGTCGCCGCGGCGCAGGCGCTGGCGCAACAGCTCAACTCGACGACGCAAGGCATTCAGAACCTCCGTGCCAACGCCGAGACCGGCATCAACGATTCCGTGATCACTGCCAACAATGCGATGGCCCAGATCGCGGCGATCAACATCAAGCTGCAGAACAACGGCCAGACCGACGCTTCGACGGCGTCGCTGCTCGACCAGCGCGATCAATATATCGATCAATTGTCGCAGTTGATGGACATCAGAACCGTCACCAATGATCTCAATCAGGTCACCGTCTTCACCAATTCAGGCGTGCAGCTGGTCGGCACCGAGGCGTCGAAGCTGAGCTTCAATGCGCAGGGCACGGTGACGCCCAACACGCTGTACAGCAGCGATCCGACGAAGAGCAACGTCGGCACCATCACCATCAACTTTCCGCATGGCGGCAGTTACGACATGGTGTCGACCAATTCGATCCGCTCCGGCAAGATCGCCGCCTATCTCGAATTGCGCGACAAGACGCTGGTGCAGGCGCAGACGCAGGTCGATCAGTTTGCCGCCTCGATGGCGAGCGCGCTGTCGGACAAGACGACGAACGGCACCGCCGCTCCCGGATCCGTGGCGCCGCAGGCGGGATTCGACCTCGACTTGACGGGGCTGCAATCCGGCAACGTCATCCACGTCACCTACAAGGACAATACCACCGGCGCCACCCACAATCTCTCGATCGTGCGCGTCGATGATCCCTCCGTGTTGCCGCTGGGCAATAACGCGACGCTCGATCCGAACGACGAGGTTCTCGGCGTCAACTTCTCCGCCGGCATGGGCTCGGTGATTGCCCAGCTCAACGCCGCGCTCGGAACGACCGCCAATCTTCAGTTTTCAAACCCGTCGGGGTCGACGTTGCGGGTGCTGGACGACGGTGCGCCGAACCGATCGGACGTCACCGCCGCGTCGGTCACCACCACGATGACATCGCTTACCAGCGGTAATGTGCAGCTGCCGTTGTTCACCGATAATGGCGGGCCCTACGGTGGGGCGATCACCGCCAACGGCTCGCAGCAGATTGGTTTTGCGGCCCGCATCAGCGTCAATACCGCGCTGCTCGGAGATCCCTCACGCGCGATCATCTATTCCACCAATCCGCTGACGGCTTCCGGCGATACCTCGCGTTCCGACTTCATTCTGACGCAGTTGTCGACCGGCTCGTATCGTTACTCGCCGCAGACCGGCATCGGCACGACCGGCGCGCCGTTCACCGGCACGCTGACGAATTTCGCCAGGCAGTTCATCAGCCAGCAAGGCGAGGCGGCAAGCGCCGCCAAGCAACTGGCCGACGGCCAGGACGTCGTGTTGAACACCCTGCAGAACAAGGTGAGCGCGACGTCGGGCGTCAATATCGACGATGAGATGGCGCACTTGCTCGCGCTGCAGAATGCCTATTCCGCCAATGCGCGTGTGATGTCTTCCATCAAGCAGATGTACGACACGCTGATCCAGTCCATGTGAGGATTTCATGTCTATCGATGGCGTTAGTGGCAGGACATCTTATATCGGGACATCGATCATCGGGCTGCGCAACCAGCTCAATGATCTGACGCAGCAGCTTGCGAGTGGCAAGATCTCGACGACCTATGCCGGGCAGGGCGCCGATCGCGGGTTCGCGCTCAGCCTGCGTGCACAGGTCAGCAGCATCAATGCGTTCGCGAACACAGCGACCAACGTCAACACCAGGATCAGCGTTCTCAATCTGGCGCTGCAGGGCATCGCCAACATCGGCACGTCGGTCAAGAGTGCCGCGGCAGCGTCGACCATCGTGCTCAATAACAACGGCCAGACCTCCGGGCAGATCACGGCGCAGGCGGCGTTTGCCAACGCGGTGTCGTTGCTCAACAGCCAGTCGGGTGACCGCTATCTGTTTTCGGGCCGCACCACCGATACCGGGGCAACCGTGCCGGCTGACGTCATGCTCGCCGGCACGGGATTGCAGGCCGGATTGACCCAATTGATCAACGAGCGCCGGCAGGCGGATCAGGGCGTCGGCAACATGGCGCATCTCACCGTCTCGGCGCCGCCGTTGACGACGACCGTCACCAGCCTTGCCGAGGACGGCTCGTCGTTCGGATTGAAGCTCGGGGCCGTCACCTCGTCGCTGACGGGCGCGACCGTCACGCAGCCGACCGGCGCGCCGCCGGCCGCAACCATCGATCTCGGCGCCGTCAATCCGAACGACGGTGACAAGATCGCGTTCAACTTCAACCTGCCCGATGGCACCAGCGAAACGATCTCGCTGACCGCGACCACGAAGAGCCCGCCACCGGCCGGGACGTTCCTGATCGGTGTCGACACCGTCGCGACCACCGCGAACTTGCAGGCTGCGCTGACGTCGTCGATCCAGACGCTCGGCGATACCGCGCTGGTTGCGGCGTCGGCGATTGCCGCGTCGGACAATTTCTTCAACCCATCGGCCACGATCACGGGAAGCGCCGTCAACAACCAGGCGGCGACCCCGGCGCCGATCACCGGTGCCACGTTATTGTCCGGCGCCGCGGGAACGGATTCGCTGGCCACGAGTTTCGCGGTGAACGACACCATCACCGTCAACGGCACGCCGATCACGTTCGTGGCTTCCGGCGCGACCGGTAACCAGGTCAACATCACCGACAGCGTTCAGACGCTGCTGGCCAAGATCGATTCGATTTCCGGTGCCTCGACGCCGTCGACCGTCACCGGTGGCGCGATTGCGTTGCACGGCGCCGACGGCGCGAACCTATCGATCAGCAGTTCGAACACGGCTGCGTTTGCAGCACTTGGCTTCAATGCTCCGGCAACCGCGACGCCCGCACCATTGCGCGTCAACGGTCCGCCGTTTGCTACCGCCACCAACCTGATCGGCGGCACCGCGGCCAACACGGTGTCGTGGTACACCGGCGAAGTCGGCAGCGATCCTGCGCGCGGCACCGCGATCGCGCGTGTCGACCAGGCCGTCACGGTGCAATATGGCGCACGCGCCAATGAGCAGGCGCTGCGCTACCAGTTGCAGAATATCGCGGTGTACGCTGCGGTGACGACCAACGCCAGTAACCCGAATTCGAAAGCCCAGATCAGCGCCCTTCAACAGCGCATATCGGCAAACCTGGCGCCGCAGAACGGACAGCAATCGATCCAGGACATGCAGGCGGAAATCGCCGGCGCACAGACGGCCGTCAAGGCGGCGACCGATCGTCAGACCCAGCTCAAGGGAATGGCGCAGACCATGCTCGACTCGATCGAGGGGATCAACGCGGACGAGGTGGCGACCAAAATTCTGGCGCTGCAAACCAATCTGCAGGCGTCGTATCAAACCACCTCGATGCTCTATCAGACCACCTTGACCAAATTCCTGCCGATCTGATCGGGAGT
>JBOHIT010000533.1:0-13588 GCA_050726155.1 Bradyrhizobium sp. | reverse complement strand
GAACAGCGCGCCCCACACCATCAGGATCAGCATGGTCTGGCCGAAATCCGGCTCCATCACCAAGAGCGACACCAGCAGCAACAGCAGCACCATCGCCATCGAGGTCGCCGGCATTTCCGGGCGCTTGGTCGATTCCGCAAACAGCCAGGCCGCGATCACGACGAAGGCCGGTTTGGCGGATTCGGAAGCCTGGATGTTGACACCGAGCAGCGTGATCCAGCGCCGCGATCCCTTGACCTCGGCGCCGAACGCAAGCGTCGCCACGATCAGCACGATCGAGACCGCGAATATCAACAGCGCCGTGCGGCGGATATTTTTCGGAGACATGAAGGATACCCCGACGAGCACGATGAAGGACGGCAGCAGGAACATCACGTGGCGGTTGAAGAAGTGGAAGGGATCGAGCCCGATCCGCGTTGCCACCGGCGGGCTCGCCGCCAACGACAGGATGACGCCGCCCAGCACCAGCGCCATGATCGCCGCGAGCAACAATTTATCCACGGTCCACCACCATTCGGAGAACGGGGTGCGTTGGTCACGGGCGAGCATGGGCGTCCCCAAATGGCAGAAGTAACGTCCATTGGTGGCGGAGGATGGTTTCCAAGGGGTTAATGGACCCTCTCAAATTTTCGGGTTCACGATTTGCAGCCGCGGCACTAGGGTAGCCCGCAAAATCACTAGGTCGAGGGGAACACATGCAATCGCTCACCTGTCTCATCGCGGCGTCGCTGCTGGTCGCATCGCTTCAGGGCGCATCCGCCAAGGACGAGAACTGGGTGGTGTCGTGGACGGGCTCGGTCCAGGGCCCCTACCCCGTTGGCAACCCGTCCGCCCAGCCCGAGCAGAAATTCGCCTTCCCCGATCCCGCGGCCGGCGCGCGCGATCAGACCTTTCGCCTGATCGTGCGACCCGATCTATGGGGCCGCCAGGCCCGCCTCCGTTTCAGCAACGCCTTCGGCACCAAGCCCGTGACGTTCGATGGCGTTTGTGCCGGCCTTCAATTGGCCAGTGCGGCGCTGTTGCGCGGCTCCAATCGCCTGGTGACGTTTGGCGGCAAGATGTCGGTCACCGTCCAGCCCGGCGATTCGGCCTGGAGCGACCCCGTCACATTGCCGTTCGCGAAGCAACCCGACGAACTCGCCGGCCGTCGCCTCGCGGTGAGCTTTCATATCGCCGATGAGAGCGGCCCGATGACCTGGCACGCCAAGGCGCTGACGACGTCCTACGTCACCGCGCCCGGCGCAGGATCCAAGGGCGCGCTGGAGGACGAGGCGGCATTCCCCTACACGACCGCGTCGTGGTTTTTCCTCGATGCGATCGAAATGACCGCGCCTGCGGATGCCTTCGCGATCATGGCGTTCGGCGATTCCATCACCGACGGCACGGCGTCGACCATGAACGGTGACGATCGCTGGCCTAACGTGCTCTCGCGCCGCCTCAAGGCAATCCATGGCAACAAGGTCGCGGTGGTGAATGGCGGTATCGGCGGCAACCAGATTGCCGGACCCGCCGAGTACGGTGCAAACAAGCCGTTCCCCGGCGGCCCCGCGTCGGGCCAGCGGCTCGAGCGGGATGTGCTGACGCTGTCCGGTATCTCCAGCCTGATCTGGCTGGAAGGCATCAACGACTTCAGCAAGAACGGCAACGCCGAAAGCGACAAGGTCATCGCTGCCATGAAGGCGGGCGTCGCCCGGCTGCGCGCGAAATGGCCGCAGGTCCGAATCATCGGCGCCACCGTGACGACGGCGCTCGGCAGCTCCAGCGCCGCGCATGGTTTCCCCGAACAGGATGCCAAGCGGAAAGCGCTGAACGACTTCATCCGCACATCGGGGACGTTCGACGGCGTGATCGATTTCGACAAGGCGACGCTCGATCCGCAGTCGGGCGGCCTCAAGCCGGAGTTCGTCCCCGACAGCACCACCGGCGGCGCCGGCGACAAGCTGCACCCCAATCGCACCGGCTATCTGGCGATGGGCCAGGCGATCGACCTTGATCTGTTCAAGCCGGCGCCCGCCGGTCGGAGTACGAAGTCGAAGCAATGAGCGGGGGGCCGAGCGAAGCGATACGCTGCGAATTTCGAAACCGCTGCCAGCCTCATCCAACCGGAAGGAATCCCTTCAACAGACGCACTTGGGGTACCTCGGAAACACGGTCTCGGGCAGTTCGGATCAGATCCTCATCGGCTTTAGCAAGGGACCGCAAATCACCGTCCTTGAAGAAACCCAGCGCCTTGAGAGGAAGCGCGGGATCTTTTCGATAGTTGCTGGCAAATGCTCCCAACGCCCTCTCGAGGGAAACGCCAGCCGAAAGCATCGCGGAGATGTCGCGATAGTCCTTGGCTTCGGCCCTGTCCAAGATTGCTTTCAGCTTCGTGGCAAGCATATCTTCCAGCGAGGCAACCAGAAGCACCCGATCCCTGGTACGAAGCGGATCGTTGATCCGATCCAGCCCGAGCCCGCCGAAGAAGGCGACTTTCACCGGCCCGGATGGCATCGGCACGCCCATGACGAGGGTGTTTTCGGCTTCCTGAAGTGTCCGCGCGTTCCGGACAAACTGAAAGCCTGCCTCAATCAACGATTTCTCCAAGGGTTCGGCCCTGAAAAAATCGAAATCGATCGAGACGCGATGACCAAGCTGGAGCGCCACGGCGGTGCCACCGTATCGTACAAAAGAAAGATCGGGTGCGGGGGCAAGCTGGGGTCAGATTTCCTTCTGCGCCACCGGAAGGATATCGGTCCGAGGATCAAACAGATCCGGCATCGAACGACCTTACGGGAGGAGCATCGGGTATCGACCGGCCGGTGGCCCGCGTCAGACGGCCTCGCCAGAACTCCCACGATCGCTCGTCGATCCATCCCGGCTCGGCCTGAAGCATGGTTTCGGCAAGACAATCGTAACCGATCACTTGCTCCAACCGCCGCACTTCATCAAATCCTGCCATGCACATTGCCTGCGCCAGAATTCTGGCGTCCGAACGGGGCTGCGAACCAACAGGCTCCCACCAGAAAAACTTCCTCTCCAATTCAGACAGAAGCCCCTCGGGGAGGTCAAGAATAGATGAAGTCTCCATGGCAAGAACCTAGCACGAGCGGCCAACGAAGCCAGTCGCAGCGTGTGCGCTAGGCAGTTCTGGCGTCACACCACCGGCTTGACGCCTGGCAGCGCCGTCACGAGATCGCGGAACCTGGTGCCGCGGATTTCGAAGTTGCGGTACTGGTCGAACGAGGCGCAGGCCGGCGATAGCAGCACTATCGCGTCGGTGAGCCCGGAGGCTTCGGCGTCGCGCGCGGCGTTGGCCACCGCGACCTCGAGCGTTTGCGAAATTTCGTGCGGCACGCGTGTGCCGAGCGTGCCCGCAAATTCCTGCGCGGCTTCGCCGATCAGATAGGCTTTGCGGATGCGAGGGAAATATTCGGTCAGGCTCGTAATGCCGCCGAGTTTGGGCTTGCCGCCGGCGATCCAGAAGATATCGCCGAATGACGACAGCGCGTGCGCCGCGGCGTCCGCGTTGGTGCCCTTGGAGTCGTTGACGAACAGCACGTTGCCGCGGCGGCCGACCTGCTCCATGCGGTGCGCGAGCCCGGGAAAACTGCGCAGGCCGTTCTGCAGGACATCGGTCGAGATTCCCATCGCCAGCGCGCAGGCCGCGGCGCACGCTGCGTTCTGCGCATTGTGCAGGCCGCGCAATGAGCCGATGCCGCCGAGTCTGGCGACTTCACTGCGCGCGCCGCCGGAAGCACGAACAATGGTTTCGCGCTCGACATAGACCCCGTCGGGCAGCGGATTCTTGACGGAGATGCGGACCACGCGCTTGCCGGCCTGATCGAGCCGGTCGGCGATGTTGCGGCACCAGCCGTCGTCGACACCGACGATGGCGGTGCCCTGCGGCTGCACGCCGGCAACCAGCCGCGCTTTCACCGCGGCGTAATGCTCCAGCGTGCCGTGACGATCGATATGGTCTTCGCTGACATTGAGAAGGATACCAACCGAGGGATCGAGCGAGGGCGCCAGATCGATCTGATAGGACGACATCTCGACCACATGCACCCGTCCCATCCGCGGCGGCTCCAGCGACAGGATCGCAGTGCCGATATTGCCACCCATCTGGGTGTCGTAACCGGCGACCTTCATCAGGTGCGCGATCAGCGCCGTCGTGGTCGATTTGCCGTTGGTGCCGGTAATGGCGACGAACGGCGCATCGGGGGCATGTCGGCGGCGCTCGCGGCAGAATAATTCGATGTCGCCGATCACCTCGACGCCGGTCTGCCGCGCCATCAGCACCGACCAATGCGGCGCCGGATGGGTAAGCGGCGCGCCGGGCGTCAGGATCAGCGCGGCGAAATTGTCCCACGGGACGCTGCGCAAATCCGCGGTGATGAAGCCGGCCTGCGCCGCCTTGGCGACATTGTCAGTGCTGTCGTCAGCGGCAATCACTTCGGCACCGCCGGACTTCAGCGCGTGGCAACTCGCAAGGCCGGAACCGCCGAGACCGAAGACGGCGACCGTCTTGCCCGCGAAGGAGGTGACGGGAATCAACTTGTCACCGCAGCTTCAACGTGGAGAGGCCGGCCAACGCCAGCATCACCGAGATGATCCAGAACCGGATCACGATCTGCGGCTCGGTCCAGCCCTTCTGCTCGAAATGATGATGCAGCGGCGCCATCCGGAATACGCGCTTGCCGGTCAGCTTGAACGAGACCACCTGCACGATCACCGAGACGGCCTCCAACACAAAGAGCCCGCCGATCACGGCCAGCACGATCTCGTGTTTGACCGCCACGGCCGTAGCGCCCAGCATGCCGCCGAGCGCGAGCGAACCGGTGTCGCCCATGAAGATCGAGGCCGGCGGCGCGTTGAACCAGAGGAATCCCAAGCCCGCACCGAGCACCGCGCCACACAGCACCGCGAGTTCACCGGTACCTGCGACGTATCTGATCTGCAGATAGTCGGAGAAGACGGCATTTCCGGTTAGATAGGCGATCATGCCGAAGCTTGCGGCGGCGATCATGACGGGGACGATCGCGAGGCCGTCGAGGCCGTCGGTGAGATTGACCGCATTGCCGGCGCCGACGATGACAAAGGCGCCGAAGATCACGAAGAACCAGCCGAAATTGACCACCACATCCTTGAGGAAGGGGATCGCCAGCGAGGTGGATGTCGCATCGCGCCCGAGCCGCACCAACGCATAACAGGCGATCAGCGCGATCACGGCTTCGATGGCGAGACGAAACTTGCCGGCAAAACCGCCATGCGTCTGTTTCGTCACTTTCAAATAATCGTCATAGAACCCGACGAAGCCGAAGCCGAGCGTGACGGCGAGCACGATCCAGACATAGGGATTGAGCGGATTGGCCCACAACAATGTCGAGACCACAAGACCCGACAGGATCATCAGCCCGCCCATCGTCGGCGTGCCCTTCTTCGCGATGATATGCGACGCCGGGCCGTCGGTGCGGATCGGCTGGCCCTTGCCCTGGCGCAGCCGCAAATGATCGATGATCCACGGCCCGAACAGGAACACGAACAGCGCCCCCGTCACCATCGCCCCGCCGGTGCGGAAGGTGATGTAGCGGAAGACATTCAGGAGGCCGCGCAGAAAGGCGAAAGCGGGGACGGTATTGGAAAGCTCGATCAGCCAGTAAAACATTCAATATGCCCTATTGCGCGGCTTGTGCCGTCTTGCCGGGTAAGCGCATTGCAAGCGCGTTGACAATCGTTTTCATCCTCAAACCAAGCAAATCCTGGCGATGATCGCGGCGGCGGATCGGCGAATCACCCGCGAAATCACCGGTGGGTCGGCCCGGCCAGTTTACGCTTTTGCCTGTAGGGCGGCCAGCAGCTTGGGCACAAACTTGTTGACCCAGAACATCTTTTTGCTGCCCTTGACCACCACGACGTCACCGCTTTGCAACAATGCGGCGACCTTCTGCGGCTCCAGCGTGGCGGGGTCTTCATGCCAGCCGAGGGCGTTTTGGGCCGGCAGCAGGTCGAACAAGTGACGCATCAGCGGGCCAACACAATAGACGCCATCGATCCCGGGCAGGTCCCTGGCGAGCTTGACATGATAGTCCGGCGCGTCGGCGCCGAGCTCCAGCATGTCGCCCAGAATGGCTATGCGGCGGCCGGATTTAACCGGTCGCGCCTTCAGGCTGCCGAGGGCCGCGACCATGCTGGCCGGATTGCCGTTAAAGCTATCGTCGATCACGGTCACACCGGCGGCGGTCTGTTCGACCCCGCGCCCTGTCATGATGCCGACCTTGCCGAGTTGAGGTGCCAGCGCCGCTGCATCGAGGCCAGCCGCATGGATCGACGCCAGCGCGGCCAGCGCGTTCGCCAGACGATGCGGCGCGCCCGGCGTCAGGTCGAACGCGATGCGCTGGCCGCCGACTTCTGCCGATACAGTCCAGCTTTCGTCATGCGCGACGTGTTCCAATTCGTGCACCTCGGTGCCATCGCCGAAACGAACAAGCCTGCCGCTCCATTCCGGCGCCTCGACGTCGGCCGGCAATACCAGCACGCCATCACCTGGCAGGCCTTGCGCGATGCTCACCTTCTCGCGCCGGATCGCCTCCAGGCTGCCGAGCTTTTCCAGATGCACGGGTTGGACGTTGACCAGCAGCGCCACGGTCGGCTGCGTCAGCTCGCTCAACCGCGCGATTTCGCCGGTCTGGTTCATGCCCATTTCCACCACCCATAGCGAAGCGCTCGGGCTGGCGTTGCACAGCGTCAGCGGCACGCCCCAGAAATTATTGAAGCTGCTCGGGCTGGCATAGGCGTTCGGATAGGCGGCGAGAAATTCCTTGGTGCTGGTCTTGCCGGCGCTGCCGGTGAGACCGATCACCGGGCCCTTGAACCGCGCCCGCGCCGCGCGGGCCAGGCCCCAGAGCCCGTCGATCAGCGTGTCCTTGACGATCAGCTGCGGAACGCTCACGCCTTCGATCCTGTGCGGGACGATCATCGCCACCGCGCCGGCCGCTTCCGCCTTGTCGGCGAATTCCCAGCCGTCGCGCGCGCTGGCGAAACTGGAAATGAAGCCGCCGGTCGGCGTGCCGCTCAGCGCCACGAACAAACATCCGGGTTTGACGAGGCGGCTGTCCTGCGTGACGAAATCGATCGCGGTCTCCGGAAAATTCCCGGTTGCACTCAGCGCCCTTGCGGCCTCGGCAATCGTCCACAACGGCTTGGCGCTCATGCATTGCTCTCCGCGAGTGCGGCCGCCACCGCGTCGTGATCGCTGAACGGCAACGTCGTGCCGCCGACGATCTGGCCGGTCTCGTGACCCTTGCCGGCGATCAACAGCGCATCGCCTGGCTGCAGCCCGGCAATGCCGGCCTTGATGGCTTCCGCGCGATCGCCGATATCCGCAGCACCCTTGGCCGCATCCAGGATGGCGGCACGGATTGTTTCCGGTTTCTCGCTGCGCGGATTGTCGTCGGTGATGATGACATGGTCGGCATTCTCGGCCGCGATCGCGCCCATCAGCGGACGCTTGCCGGCGTCGCGATCGCCGCCGGCGCCGAACACGACCACCAGTTTTCGCTTCGCATAAGGCCGCAGCGCCTGCAGCGCCTTGGCCAGGGCATCCGGCTTGTGCGCGTAATCGACGAAGATCGGCGCGCCATTGTGTTCGCCGACCCGCTCCAGACGGCCTTTGGCGCCTTCGAGATGTTCGAGGCTGGCCAACACCGCATCGACGTCGCTGCCGGTGCCGATCGCGAGTCCCGCCGCGACCAGCGCGTTCTCGATCTGGAACTCGCCGACCAGCGGCAGCTTGATCATGTGCTTGCGTCCGCGATGTTCGAGCGTCAGCTTCTGCGCAAAGCCCTCGACATCGGCATTAACGAGGCGAATGCCCTCGCCCGCACCGTCCGCATTGCGGCCGACCGCGATGATCCGCAGATGGCGCTCGCGCGCAGCGTCGATCACCTGCTGCGAACAATCGTGATCGGCCGAGATGACCGCTGCTCCGTCGGCCACGACGAGATCGCGGAACAGCCGCAGCTTGGCGTTGAGGTAATGCGCGACATCGGGATGATAATCCATGTGGTCGCGCGTCAGGTTGGTAAAGCCGCCGGCTGCGACGCGGACGCCGTCGAGCCGGAACTGGTCGAGGCCATGCGACGACGCTTCAAAGGCAAGATGCGTGACGCCGTCGTTGGCGATCTCGTCGAGCTGGCGATGCAGCGCGATCGGATCCGGCGTCGTCAACGAGCCATAGACCGTACGCTTCGGTGACACCAGACCGATGGTGCCGATGCTCGCGGAGGCGTGGCCGAGCCGCTGCCAGATCTGGCGCGCGAATGCCGCAACCGAGGTCTTGCCGCTGGTGCCGGTCACGGCAGCGATCGTTGCGGGCTGCTTCGGGTAAAATGTTGCCGCGGCCAGCGCCAGCGCGCGGCGCGGATTTGACGTGGTGACAAACGGCACGGAGCGTACGCCTGCCGGCGCGTGGTCGCCGGCGATCGCAACCGCGCCCGCGGCAATGGCGGCGTCAATAAAACGCGAACCGTCGGTCTTGCTGCCGGCGAGCGCAAAGAACAGATCGCCGGGCTTCACCGCGCGGCTATCCACCGCAAGGCCCTTTACATCAACCGCTTCCGCCTGCGGCTCGATCACAGCATCATTGCTGAAGAGGTCGCGAAGTCTCATGGTCTTCCAGTCCGGCCGGCGCAGTAAGGCTGCGTGACATTACGCCTTACTGGGTTGTCCTCGATGCCGCAAGAATGAGGCGATCGGACGTCGGCAGATCGAAGCGCGGCTCGACGCCCAGAAGCGGCCCGATGCGGGCGATCACCTTGCCCCCGGTCGGCACCGCGTTCCAGCCCGACGTGATAAAGCCATGCGTCTCCGGCAGCGCCTTCGGCTCGTCCAGCATGACCAGGAGCTGGTATTGCGGATTGTCGGCCGGAATCACCGCAGTGAAGGAGTTGAGCACCTGCTTCTTGGAATAGCGTCCGTTGACCACCTTTTCCGAGGTGCCGGTCTTGCCGCCGATATAATAGCCCTTCACGTCGGCCTTTTTCGCGGTTCCGATTTCGGCGTTCAGCCGCATCAGATAGCGCATCTTGTCCGACGTCTCGGTCTTCAGCACCTTCTTGCCGATCGCCCTGGCTTCTTCCTCCGAGCGCTTGAGGAAGGTCGGCGGGATCAGATAGCCGCCGTTGACGACCGCGTTGATGCCCATCACCGCCTGCAGCGGTGCCACCGCGATGCCGTGACCGAAGGCAATCGTGATGGTGTTGAGTTCGCTCCAGCGCTTCGGCAGGATCGGCGACGCGCTTTCCGGCAGTTCGGTGCGCAGCCGATCCATCTGGCCGAGCTTTTTCAGGAACGCCTTGTGCGCCTCGACGCCCTGCCCCAATGCGATCTTGGCCGCGCCGACGTTCGAGGAAAACGTGAATACTTCCGACAGCGTGATCGAGCGGCCGACGGGATGCGTATCGTGGATGGTGAATTTGCCGTATTTCAGCGCCCCTCGCCCGTCATACAGCGTGTTGAGGTTAGCCTTGCCGGAATCCAGCGCCATCGCCAGTGTCAGCGCCTTGAAGGTCGAACCCATTTCGAACACGCCGGTGGTCAGGCGGTTGATACGATCGGGGTCGTGCGCCTCTTTCGGATTGTTCGGATCGAAATCCGGCAGTGACACCAGCGCCACGATCTCGCCGGTCCGGACGTTGGAGACGAGGCCGGAGGCAGCCTTGGCCTTGTACTTCTCCTTGGCCTTCATCAGTTCGTCGCGCAGCGCATGCTCGACGCGCAGATCGATAGACAATTCCACCGGCCGCTGCAGGCGATCGGTAGCAAAGCCCGCGCGATGCAGATCGGCCAGACCGTTATTGTCGAGCCATTTCTCCATCCCGGCGATGCCCTGGTTGTCGATATTGACCAGGCCAATCAGATGCGCGACCGACGCACCGGTCGGATAGACGCGCTTGTTCTCGCGCAGGAAGCCGATACCGGGAATGCCGAGGCGATGGATCGCCTGCTGCTGCTTCGGCGTGATCTCGCGCTTCAGCCACACAAAGCCCTTGCGCGACGACAGCCGCTCGCGAACTTCCGACGTGTCGAGGTCGGGCAAGGTCGCGGTCAGAAGCTCGATCGCCTCGTCCTTGTCGATGATGCGCCTGGGTTCGCCGAACAGGCTCGGCGCCTTGACGTCGGTCGCCAGGATCTCGCCGTTGCGGTCGACGATGTCGGGCCGCGCGGTCGCAATCGCGTCCCGCGAGCCGGTGCGGCCGGCACTGTGACTGTCGGCGCCGATCGCAAACATCACGAGGCGGCCGGCGAGAATGGCGTACACCAATGCGAATGCCAGCACCGCAAATCCGACGCGCGCCCGCGCCTTCGCCGCGCGATCGACGTTGCGCCCGTAGAGCAGGCTGCGGATCAGCCGCTGCCGCCAGGGTTCTGCGAACCTTGCGGTGGACTTGGTCGTTATGAGCGCCTGATCGGTCATTGCTGATCTCCAGGCTGTTGATCTCCAGGCTTGGGCACCGAACCGGTCACCGACTGGGCGTCGGTCGCGGCTTCGATGGTATTGATCATCGCGCCGATCGGATCAGGCTCGCCCGGCCTGACCAGGCGCGGCGGCCGGTCCGGCAGGTTCTTCAACTGGTCGTATTGCGTGGCGACCAGCGGCTTCAGCGGCAAATGCCGATCAGCAAGGCCCTGCAGCCGCAGCGGCGCATCGAGCTTGGCCCATTCGGCGCGCAGGGATGCGATGGCGTCGCGCTGCTCGCGGATTTCCGCGTTCAGGCGCAGCACGCGCTCGGTGCGCGAGGTCGATTCCATCTTGATCCGGTAGACATAGGAGGCGGCGAACACCAGCATGCCGATGACGAGGAGGTGGATGATCCGCATGGTCAGCCTCCCCTCATGACGCTGTCGATGGTCGGCCAGGCCGGCAACGCGCCCGCCGCATGCGCCGGCGCCGCGGTGCGTTCGGCCGCGCGCAGTTTTGCCGAGCGCGCGCGCGGATTGGCTGACACCTCTACCTCGCCGGGCGTGACCGGGCGCTTGGTCAAAATCTGAAAGCTGGGAGCGGCCTGCGTCATTTCGGGCAGATGCCGCGATCCACTCGCCGCCTTGCCGCGCTGGTTCAGGAAATCCTTGACGATGCGGTCTTCCAGCGAATGGAACGACACCACCGCAAGCCGGCCACCCGGCTTCAGCACGCGCTCCGCCGCCGACAGCGCCAGATGCAATTCGTCGAGTTCCGCGTTGACGAAAATCCGCAAGCCCTGAAACGTCCGCGTTGCCGGATGGATTTCGTTCGGCTTGGAGCGCACCACCTTGCCTACGATATCGGCCAGTCCCTGCGTGGTCGCGATCGGCGCTTCCTTGCGCGCGGCGACGATGGCGCGCGCGACGCCGCGGGAGTGACGTTCTTCGCCGAAGATGTAGATGATGTTGGCGAGATCAGCCTCGGAAGCCTTCGCGACCACGTCGGCCGCGGTCGGGCCGTCATGGCCCATCCGCATGTCGAGCGGGCCGCCGAGCCGGAACGAAAAGCCACGCTCGGCCTGATCGAGTTGCATCGAGGAGACGCCGACATCCATCACGACGCCGTCGACGGTCTCGGCACCCTGCGCCGCGCAGACCTCGGCAAGGTTGGAGAAGCGGTCCTCGACCAGGGTCAGCCGGCCATCGGCCCGGTCGACCAGATCGAAGCCGCCTGATATCGCCGAACGGTCCCGGTCAATGCCGATCACACGGGTTCCATCGGTTTCCAGGATCATGCGGCTGTAACCGCCGGCCCCGAACGTGGCATCGACGTAGATTCCGCCGTCGTGAGGGCTGAGCATTTCGACCGCCTCGCGGCCGAGAACCGGGATATGGCGCGGGGCAGCCGGGGTCATGCGCCGGCCTTCAGCGTATTCCAGCGTTTGGTACGGAAACTGGACGCCAACGGGCCCATTGCGCCTCAAATCTCTGCGCTTCGCCGGGCTTTTCCGGCCAAAAAACCACCGCGAGGCGCGACTGCTGTTCGCCGCCCCCAGCCGCAACCCCTGTTTTCCGGACGGAATGTGCTGGGCTGCCATGGCATTTCGAGCGTGAAAAAGGGCCTCGGCCGCCCCAAAACCGGTTCGGCTCTTCATCACTTAGTAACGGCACTTAGCGTTAAGAAAGCGTTGATGATCTGGCGCGGCTTTTGCTCGCTTTCTAGCCATTGGCAGGGCCAGGGCCAGTGATGCCCCGGCTCACTGGCAACGCCATTGATGCCCGCAGGCTCACTGGCGCAGCCAGTGATGCCGAGCGCACACACTCCGGCAAAATGCTAAGCCGGACGCGGCCGCCGGATTGCGCCGGTGGCAGGGTAAAGGAATAGTAAAGATCGTTATTTTATAAAATTTGCGGGTTGTCGTTCTCCTGCCCGGTTTGAGTTTGTATGATGGCCGCTGGTTCGTTCACGTCTGCTGGTATTGATTCGAAGCGTCAACGCGCCCTTCCCGTTCCCAGGGCCAACGCGGACATGAAGACTTTTACCCCGGACTCCTCGATCGCCTCCGACGTCATCCCGTCGGCGAATTTTGGCGAGCGTAACAAGGGACGCCTGCCCGACATGATCCTGCTGCACTACACCGGCATGCCGGATGTGGAAGGCGCGATCGCCCAGCTTTGCACCGCGGGCACCGACGTATCGGCGCATTACATCGTGCTGGAAGACGGCCGCATCGTGCAGTGCGTGCCGGAGAGCAAGCGCGCCTGGCATGCCGGCGCGTCGTTCTGGGCCGGCGAGGAGGATATCAATTCCTGCTCGATCGGGATCGAGATCATCAACCGCGGCCACGACTGGGGCTATCCGGATTTCCCGCTGCGCCAGATCGCCGCCGTGATCGCGCTGTGCCGCGGCATCATGCTCCGCCGCAACGTGCCGGCGCATCGCGTGCTCGCGCATTCCGATGTCGCGCCGGCGCGCAAGAAAGACCCCGGCGAGAAATTCCCGTGGCATTCGCTGGCCAATTCCGGCGTCGGCCATTGGGTGCAGCCGGCGCCGATCGTGCGCAGCGAAGCGCTCAAGCTCGGCAGCATCAGCGATGACGTTGGCGGTCTCCAAACCGCGCTGGCCCGCTACGGCTACAATGTGCCGACCCATGGCAAATTCGACGGACCGACCATGGAAGTGGTCACCGCGTTCCAGCGCCATTTCCGCCCCGCGCGCGTCGACGGTGTCGCCGATCATTCGACCATGAGCACGCTGCATGCGCTGCTGTCGAGCCTGCCGGCCGATGCGACGCCGCCGACCGTCGCGGCGACGTAATCTAGTCGCTCAGCTCCGCCAACCTTCTTGCATAAAGCCGCCGCAACGGCTCCAGTTGCGTGGCTTCAGTCGCCGCCAGATAGGCCGCGCGCGCTGCATCTCGCCGATCGAGCCGACGCAAGAGATCGGCCCGGACCGCCGGCAGCAGTTCATATCCCTTCAGCCCGCCGCGTGCCTCCAGCGCATCGATCAGGTCGAGCGCCCGCGCCGGTCCATCGACCATCGACACCGCGGCGGCATGGTTGAGTTCGATCACCGGCGACGGGCTGATCCGCAGCAGTACTTCATAAAGGCCGGCAATCTGCGGCCAGTCGGTGTCCGCATAAT
>JBOHIT010000532.1:0-4199 GCA_050726155.1 Bradyrhizobium sp. | reverse complement strand
GGCTCGAGCCGCGAACACGCGCCGTGGGCGCTTCTGGACTTCGGTATCCGCTGCGTGATCTCGACCTCGTTCGGCGACATCTTCTACAACAACTGCTTCAAGAACGGCATTCTGCCGATCCGCGTCGCCCAGGAAGATCTCGACAAGCTGTTCGACGATGCCGAGCGCGGCGCCAACGCGACGCTGACCATCGATCTCGCGGCCCAGGAAATCCGTGGCCCCGACGGCGGCACGGTGAAGTTCGAGATCGACCCGTTCCGCAAGCATTGCCTGCTCAACGGTCTCGACGATATCGGGCTGACGATGGAGAAGAAGACGTCCATCGACACCTACGAAGCCAAGGCCAAAACAGAGCGCGCCTGGGCCTGATTGCGCTAGAGCCTTTTCCGTTTCGATGGAATCGAAACGGGGCTCTAGATTATGTTTTGACGCGTTTTCTTAACGCGAACCGGGGCCACTTCGCTGGAAAACGCTATGGCGGGCTTCGCTCGACAACAGTGAGGCGGTGCCGATGGGGCCTGACGTCGTCACCTTCTGGCATGGTCAGCTCGATGCGTTGCGGCTGACCTGCCTGCGATCGCAGGTCGCCGCGGGCCACAAGGTCACCGTCTACAGCTTCGACCCGCTTGCCGGCCTGCCCGACGGCGTCGGCAATGCCGAGGCCGAAGCGATCCTGCCGCATTCGTTCTCTGAAAGGTTGCGCCCGCCGCAGCCGGACGGCAGCTGGCGCGACTGGACCATCCTTCAGTTCAGCGATTTCTTCCGCATGCGGCTGATGGCGGAGAAAGCCGGCCTCTGGCTCGACGCCGATGTGCTGCTGCTGAAGCCGGTCGAAATCAGCCCGGCAAAACCCTATTTCGCCTGGGAACGGCCGCGCCAGCTCGGCAATTCGGTTTTGTATCTGCCGCCGGATGACCCGATCGTGACGGCGTTCGAAAATCTGATGGAGCAGGATGAACTGACGCCGGACTGGCTGGCGCTGCGCCATCGCCTCACCTTCACACTGCGACGCTTGCGCGGCGGTTCGAACCGCCTCTCCGATATCAGGGTTGCGATCTTTGGCCCCGCCGCGCTCACCGCGCTCGCGCGCCGCTCGAACGAATTGCCGCACGCATTGCCGAAGCAATCGTTCTACGCGGTCCACGCCGAACCAAAACTGTTTTTCGAACCGACAGATTTTTCAGCGCTGCTCGCTGATCCCGATATCATCGGGCTGCATATTTCACCGAAAGGCCGCGGCGGCGAGCGGCCGATCCCGGGAAGTCTCTACGCCTGGGCGGCGGAGCGGTTTGGAAACTAAACGAGGTGCAGGCCTTCTTCCCCTCTCCCCTTGTGGGATCGAGACGAGCGAAGCTCGCTCTTGGGGTGGCCGCGATGCGAAGCATCGTGGACGGGTGAGGGGTCTGTCTCCGCGGATAGAGACCCCTCATCCGGCGCTTCGCGCCACCTTCTCCCACAAGGGGAGAAGGGAAAAGGCGGCACTGATTTATCTAATGCCCCATCGCTGCGATCGCGTCCGCGATCGCGATGGTGCGCTTGGCCATGTCGGCGTGCAGGCGCTCCACCATGCGGCCGTCGAGTTGGATCGCGCCGCGCGAAGCGTTCTCGGGCTGCTGGAATGCGGCGATGATCTTGCGTGCTTCGGCGACCTCCTCGGCTGGCGGCGTGAAGATGGCGTTGCAGGCCTCGATGTGGCTCGGATGGATCAACGTCTTGCCGTCGAAGCCGAGATCGCGGCCCTGCGCGCATTCGACCGCAAATCCATCGATATTGCTGATGTCGCTGTAGGGACCGTCGAGGATTTCGAGGCCGTGGGCGCGTGTCGCCAGGATGCAATGGGTGATCATCGGGATCATCGCGGCGCGGCCCGGCTGCATCCGGATCCGCGTCTCCCGCGAAATGTCGTTCGGCCCGAACACGAAGCCGGCTAGTCGCGTCTCTGAATCCTTCGAGGCCGCGGCGAGCTTGTCCGCATCCAGTACCGCGCGCGAGGTCTCGATCATGGCCCAGACCCGGATCGACATGTCCGCGTTGATGTCGCTGAGGCGATTGGCGATGGCGTTGAGATCCGCGACGCTGGAAATCTTGGGAACCAGGATGCCGTCGGGCCGCGCCTTGCCGGCCATGGTGACGTCGTCGATCCACCACGGTGTATCCAGGCTGTTGACCCGGATCAGCACCTCGCGCTTGCCGAACCCGCCGGCCGCGATCGCCTTGGCAATCTGGTCGCGGGCCAGCGCCTTGGCATCCGGCGCCACCGAATCCTCGAGGTCGAGGATGATGCCGTCGGCGGCAAGGTTGCGCGCCTTTTCCAGCGCCCGTGCATTCGATCCCGGCATGAACAACAGGCTGCGGCGCGGACGGATCATGGGCTGGTTTCCCCGGGGGTTTTTTTGAACCTCACGCGATATCATTTCAAACGGGCCGCCGAAAGCCTTGTTCCCGTCATCGGTCTATGGTTAGGCAAGGGGCATGACCGCATTTCCGCAACATCTGATCGACGGCTACCGGACCTTCACCTCGCAGCGGCTGCCTACAGAACAGTCACGCTACCGGGAACTGTCGGAGCGCGGCCAGTCGCCCGCGGTAATGGTGATCGGCTGCTGCGATTCCCGCGTTTCGCCGGAGGTCATCTTCGACGCCGGCCCCGGCGAACTGTTCGTGGTCCGCAACGTCGCCAATCTGGTGCCGGTGTACCAGCCAGACGGCGGCGCGCACGGCGTCTCAGCGGCGCTGGAATACGCAGTCAACGTTCTGCGCATCAAACACGTCGTGGTACTCGGCCATGCGCAATGCGGCGGCATCCGCGCCTTCATCGACAAAATCGAACCTCTGTCGCCCGGCGATTTCATCGGGCGATGGATGCAGATGTTCATCAAACCGGGCGAAGTCGTCGAGCAGCGTGACCGCGAGTCCATGCAGGAGTTTACGGTGCGGATCGAGAAGGCGGCGGTGTTCCGCAGCCTGGAGAACCTGATGACGTTCCCGTTCGTCCGCACCATGGTCGAACGCGGCGAGATGAGTTTGCACGGCGCCTATTTCGGCGTGGCCGAAGGCTCGCTGTTCGTGCTCGATCCGACGGCGAAGGAATTCCGCGGCGTCAGCGAGATCGAAGGCAGCGTGTAAAAACTACGCAGCCTTTTTCTTGGCGCTGATCAGCTTGCGGTTGATCAGGCACTCGGCGATCTGCACCGCGTTCAGCGCCGCACCCTTGCGCAGATTGTCGGAGACGCACCACAGCGACAGCCCGTTCTCTACAGTATTGTCCTCGCGGATTCGGCTGATGTAAGTCGCGTCTTCGCCGGCGGCCTCGTACGGCGTGACGTAGCCGCCGGGCTCGTGCTTGTCGATCACAAGGCATCCCGGCGCGTTGCGCAGGATGTCGCGCGCCTCATCGGCGGTGATCGGATTGGCGAATTCGATGTTGACGGCCTCGGAGTGGCCGACGAACACCGGCACGCGCACGCAAGTAGCGGTCAGCCTGATTTTGGGATCAAGAATCTTCTTGGTCTCCATCATCATCTTCCACTCTTCCTTGGTGTAGCCATCCTCCATGAACACGTCGATCTCGGGGATGACGTTGAAGGCGATACGCTTGGGGAATTTCTTGTTGATCAGTTCGCTGTTGGTGTAGACGGCCTTGGTCTGCGAAAACAGCTCATCCATCGCATCCTTGCCGGCGCCCGACACCGATTGATAGGTCGCGACCACGACGCGCTTGATGGTGGCCTTGTCGTGCAGCGGCTTCAGCGCCACCACGAGCTGGGCGGTCGAGCAATTCGGATTGGCGATGATGTTCTTCTTGGTGAAGCCGGTGACGGCGTCGGCGTTCACTTCCGGCACGATCAGCGGCACGTCCGGATCCATGCGCCAGGCCGACGAGTTGTCGATCACGACCGCGCCGGCGGCGCCGATCTTCGGCGACCATTCCTTCGACACCGCGCCGCCCGCCGACATCAGGCAGATGTCGATATCGGAGAAGTCGTAATGTTCGAGCGCCTTGCACTTCAGGGTACGGTCGCCATACGACACTTCCACGCCCACGCTGCGGCGTGACGCCAGCGCCACCACCTCGTCCGCCGGGAATTTGCGTTCGTCGAGGATGTTGAGCATTTCCCGCCCGACATTGCCGGTCGCTCCGACCAGCGCGACTTTGTAACCCATCGTTCACTCTCCGAAGAAAAATGCCGTCCCCCCGC
>JBOHIT010000531.1:0-6483 GCA_050726155.1 Bradyrhizobium sp. | reverse complement strand
CCCCTATGCGATCAAGGACAAGCGCGGCAACGTGGTGACGAATTTGTGTTTCTGAGTAGCGCGACGGTGCGCGTTATTCACGCCGCCGTCACTTCATGTAATAGCTGACGTAATATCTCGCCCGCCGGTAGGTCAGTTCCAGATATCCGGGGTGATCGCGTTCCGCCAACTCGACCGCACGTTGGTAGCGTTCGCCGTACTCACCCCTGATCTTGTCGAAATAGCCAAAGCAGGCGTCATCGAATCTCACCGCGGCGATGATCGCCTGCCTCACTTCGTCATCGTCGACGTCGGGATGGGTGAGTTTCAAACGGTCGAAGGTCAGCCCGTCTTCGGCGCGATCGTGCTCATATCTGATTTCGATCAAGCTTTCCGTCGGTGGGCCCGACCGGAAAAGGTTGCGCACGTTCGGTGGCATCGCCCGCCACGCGAGCAGATCTAGCTTCGAGCATTCCCGCCACAGCAAATAGGCGGCATCCCTGAGCGGCAGCTCGCTGGCCTCGGCGATGGTTCTGGCAATGGTCTGTTCGTCTTCGGTCATGGGTATCACCGCAATGAAATCACCCATTGGTCGGCAGCAGTGCCAAGCGGGTTCAAGCCGGCGCGGGCCGGTCAATCGCGCTGGCCATCCGGCGTGCGAGGCGTCACACGGCAAAACGCCCCGGATTTGGGGGTTATGGCCGCGATGCGGACGGCTTGGCGGTTTGGGCCCGGAATAGGCTTTCCCCTGCGCGCGACATGGCATAAGAGCGGCCAACAATTTCCATGCTTGGGCAACAATGATCCGTCTCGATAACGTCAGTAAGCAAGTCGGCCACCAGATCCTCTTCATCGAAGCTTCCGCAGCCCTGCAAAAGGGCGAGAAGATCGGCCTTGTCGGTCCGAACGGAGCTGGAAAAACGACGCTTTTCCGCATGATCTCAGGTCAGGAACTGCCCGATGAGGGCCAGGTCTCGCTCGATCGCGGCATTACCATCGGCTATTTCAGCCAGGATGTCGGCGAGATGGCGGGCCGCAGCGCGGTTGCCGAGGTGATGGACGGCGCCGGTCCGGTCAGCGTGGTGGCGGCCGAACTAAGGGCGCTTGAGGCTGCAATGGCCGATCCGGACCAGGCAGAGGAGATGGAAGACATCATCGCGCGCTATGGCGAGGTGCAGCATCGCTTCGAGGAACTCGACGGCTATGCCCTCGATGGCCGGGCGCGCGAGGCGCTGTCGGGTCTCGGTTTCAGCGCAGAAATGATGGACGGCGACGTCGGCGCGCTCTCCGGGGGCTGGAAGATGCGCGTGGCGCTGGCGCGCATCCTGTTGATGCGGCCCGACGTCATGCTGCTGGACGAACCGAGCAACCATCTCGATCTCGAAAGCCTGATCTGGCTGGAGCAGTTTTTGCGCGGTTATGAAGGCGCGCTGCTGATGACCTCGCATGACCGCGAGTTCATCAACCGCATCATCAACAAGGTCGTCGAAATCGACGGCGGTACGCTGACGACCTTTTCCGGCAATTATGAATTTTATGAACAGCAGCGCGCGCTGAACGAGAAGCAGCAGCAGGCCCAGTTCGAGCGCCAGCAGGCGATGCTGGCCAAGGAAATCAAGTTCATCGAGCGCTTCAAGGCGCGCGCCTCGCACGCCGCGCAGGTGCAGAGCCGGGTCAAGAAGCTCGACAAGATCGAACGGGTCGAACCACCGAAGCGGCGGCAGACGGTGGCGTTCGACTTCCTGCCGGCGCCGCGCTCCGGCGAAGACGTCGTCAGCCTGAAGAATGTCCACAAGGGCTATGGCAGCCGCACCATCTATGACGGGCTCGACTTCATGATCCGCCGCAGGGAGCGGTGGTGCGTGATGGGAATCAACGGCGCCGGCAAGTCGACGCTATTGAAGCTGGTGGCGGGCTCGACCGAGCCGGATGACGGCACGGTCGCGATCGGCGGCAGCGTCAAGATGGGTTACTTCGCCCAGCACGCAATGGATCTGCTCGACGGCGAACGCACCGTGTTCCAGTGGTTGGAAGATTGCTTTCCGCAGGCAGGGCAAGGCTCGCTGCGCGCACTGGCGGGATGCTTTGGATTTTCCGGCGACGATGTCGAGAAGAAATGCCGGGTGCTGTCGGGCGGCGAGAAGGCGCGGCTGGTGATGGCGCAGATGCTGTTCGACCCGCCGAATTTCCTGGTGCTGGACGAGCCGACCAACCATCTCGATCTGGCGACCAAGGAGATGCTGATCAACGCGCTCTCCGAGTTCGAGGGCACCATGCTGTTCGTCTCGCATGACCGCCACTTCCTCGCCGCGCTCTCCAACCGCGTGCTCGAACTGACGCCCGAAGGCATCCACCAGTTCGGCGGCGGTTACACCGAATACGTCGCGCGCACCGGCCACGAGGCGCCGGGCCTGCGGAGCTGATGCGCCAATCGCACATGGGGCCACGCGCAGTCCGCTGCTTGTAGCATCCTGATCCGCCCGATACGGTTATCGCAAAAATCGGGGGAAGCGATGAAGCAAATCAGGATCGGCGACATCACCATCGACGCGGTGATCGAGCGCGAGGGGCCGTGGCGGCGGCCGCAGGATTTCTTCCCGGCCTATGACGACGCGGTCTTCAAGCGCCATCTGCCGACCATGGAGCCGGAGTTCTTCGACGCGGCGTCCGGCAAGATGTTCATCACCTATCAGACCTTCGTGGTCCGTACGCCGCGCCATACCATCCTGGTCGACACCTGCACCGGCGAGGACAAGGGCCACCCACCGCCGTTCGATTTCCCCGGCAAGGAGCGCTGGCGCAAGGAGTTGTTTGCGCTTGGTGTCGGCTTCGAACAGGTCGACTACGTGTTCTGCACCCATCTCCACATCGATCACACCGGCTGGAACACGACGCTCCGCGACGGGCGCTGGGTGCCGACCTTCCCCCATGCGAAATACATATTCCACAAAAAGGAATATGCGGTGTGGGAAGCCGAATACGCCAAGGGCGGCGAGCGGCCCGGCAAGACGTTTCGCGACAATTGCATGCCGATCGTCGAGGCCGGGCAGGCGCTCTTGGTCGATGACGATTACGCGCTCGACGATACCGTGACGCTGACGCCGACACCGGGGCATTCGCCCTGCCATTGCTGCGTCAACATCTTCTCGAAGGGCCAGCGGGCGGTGGTGGCGGGCGATCTGATGCACCACGCGATCCAGTGCCGGGAGCCGGATTGGTCGCCGGGTGTCGATTGGGACCCAAAGCAGTCGGCGGTATCGCGCCGGACGTTCTTTGCTTCGGTTGCCGGCACCGATACGCTGATCCTGCCGGTGCATTTTCCGTCGCCGACGGTCGGCCTGATCACGGCTGACGGTGGCCGCTTCGATTATCGTTTCAAACGGGACTAGTCAGAGCCCTTGCCACGCGGCGCTTGCGCTGGTTTCCTTTGCCTGTCGAAATCCCGCCGCCAAGAGGATGCACGCGCCATGATTGATACCGATGCCTATGACTACATCGTCGTCGGCGCAGGTTCGGCGGGCGCTGTGGTTGCGAGCCGGTTGAGCGAGAGCGGCGCCTATCGCGTGCTACTGCTCGAGGCTGGCACCAGGGGCTCGAACCATTTCTGGTCGATCGTGCCGGTCGGCACCTCCAAGATGATCGACGATCCCGCCGTGAACTGGTGTTACAAATCCGAGCCTGACGAAGGCTCGGGTGGCCGTCAGATCGACGTGCCCCGTGGCAAGATGATGGGCGGGTCGAGTTCGATCAACGGCATGGTCTATATGCGCGGGCAGGCGCAGGACTATGACCACTGGGCCCAGCTCGGCAACCGCGGCTGGAGCTATCAGGATGTGCTGCCGATCTTCCGCAAGATGGAGCGGTATGAGGGCGGCGCCGACCGGTTTCGCGGTCGCGACGGGGTGTTGCGGGTCAGCGATACACCGCGCAACAAGGTGCCGCTGCTGGAGAAGATCATCGCGGCCGCGGCAAATATCGGATTGCCGTTCAATCCCGACCAGAACGGCGAGACCCAGGAAGGTATCGGCATGTCGCAGGTGACGATCGCCAAGGGTCGTCGCCAGAGCACTGCCGTTTGCTATCTCGATCCGGTGCGGACGCGGCCAAATCTGGCCATCGAGCAGGGCGCAATGGCGGAAAGCCTGATCCTCGAAGCCAAGCGCTGCGTCGGCGTGCGCTATGCCGCGGCCGGCGTTCGGCGTGAAGCGCGCGCTGCGCGTGAGGTCATCGTGTGCGGCGGCTCGATCAATTCGCCGAAACTGCTGGAACTGTCCGGCATCGGCCAGGGCGAGTTGCTGCGCTCGCGCGGCATCACGCCGGTGCACGAGTTGCGCGGTGTCGGCGAGAATTTGCGCGATCATTATTCGCCGCGGATCAAGTTCGCGATCACGGGAAAGAACCTCACCTTCAACGACAATGCGCGCGGCTGGCGGCTGGCGCGCGAGGCGGTCAAATACGCGCTGTTTGGTACCGGCTTCCTGGCCTCGACCGCGGTCCCGATCCGGATGTATTTCCGCACCCGCGAGGGATTGGAGACGCCGGATGCGACGATCTCGATCCTGCCGTTCCTCTACGAAATGGTCGGCCGCCAGCGGCGCGTCGCCAAGCGGCAGGGCATCACCATGAATGCCAACGTGCTGCGCTCGGAAAGCACCGGCTCGATCCACATCAAATCATCAGATCCGGCTGAGCCGCCGGCAATCCGGTTCAATTTCCTTTCCGCCGAGCACGACCGCGCCGGCATCCTCGCCGTGATCCGCAAGGGCCGCGAGTTGATGGCGACGTCGCCGCTGAAGGAAATCACCGGCGAGGAGATTGCGCCGGGCGCTAGGCTCCAGAGCGATGCGGAACTGCTCGATTGGGTCCGCAACAACGCCGAGACCACCTATCATCCGATCGGGACCTGCAAGATGGGATCGGACCCCATGGCCGTGGTCGACCGCGAGCTGCGCGTGCACGGTATCGAAAATCTGCGCGTCGCGGACGCCTCGATCATGCCGACGCTGACCAGCGGCAATACCAATGCGCCTTCCATCATGATCGGCGAGAAATGCGCCGAGATGGTGCTGGCGGCGGCAGCGGCCCGCAAGGCCGCGGCGTAACGGGAATCGGAGAGAGACCTGGGAATGCAACGGATGGATTTCGAGACGCTGGTACAGACCCGCCGCAGCGTGCGCGGCTTCAGGAAGCAGCCGGTGCCGCGCGC
This sequence comes from Bradyrhizobium sp., assembly GCA_050726155.1. GTDB lineage: Bacteria > Pseudomonadota > Alphaproteobacteria > Rhizobiales > Xanthobacteraceae > Bradyrhizobium. The sequence goes on along the minus strand of JBOHIT010000531.1, from coordinate 1,298 downwards.
GGTGATCGAGGAGATCATCGAGGTGGCGAAACGAGCGCCGTCCTCGATGAACACCCAGCCCTGGCACATCCACGTGCTGACCGGCGAGCCGCTGGAGCGGGTGCGCCAGCGCAACATGGAAGAGATGATGGCCGGCGCCAAGCCGAAGCGCGACATCGTCAGCCATGGCGAATATCAGGGCGTGCATCGCGGCCGCCAGGTCGACATCGCCAAGAAGCTGTTTGCGGTGATGGGCATCGAGCGCGACGACAAGCCGATGCGGCAAGATTGGGTGCTGCGCGGCTTCCGGCAATTCGACGCTCCGGTCTCGCTGGTGCTGGCCTATGATCGCATCCTCGATCCCGGCGCGGTCTGTCACTTCGATCTCGGCGCACTGTGCTACGGAATCGTGCTGGCGGCCTGGGACCGCGGTCTCGGCAGCGTCATCAACGGGCAGGGCATCACCCGCTCCGACATCGTGCGCGAGGTCGCCGATATTCCGGAGGACCAGGTCATCATGACCTGCGTCGCGATGGGCTATCCCGACGACAGTTTCCCCGCCAACGGCGTGCGGTCCGATCGCTCGCCGAACGACGATTTCGTGCGCTATGTCGGGTTCGGCGATTAAGGACAGCATCATGGATCAGCGCGACCCCAGGACCGGAAAGGAACACCGCGAGTTCTTCAACATCGATCTTTCCTCGGGTTGGGAAACGATCGCGCCGGGGATCGAGGCGAAGACGCTGGCCGGATCGCTCGATGAAGCCGCGGGCAAGGGACATATCAATCGTCTCGCTCGCTGGGCGCCGAATGCCGAGATCGATGCCGTGCGCGTGCACGATTTTTACGAGGAGGTCCTGGTTGTCGAGGGAACGCTCCTTGTGGCCTCGCAGCAGCCGCCGCATCGCTTCGAGGCGTTCCACGCCCCAGCGTTCGCCTGCCGCCCGCCGCACGCCAAACACGGCCCGTTCAAGGCAGGTCCGGAAGGGTGTTTGCTGCTGGAAACATCGTTTTTCTATTAGGGCGTTGATCATGCCCGCGCGGGATTAACCCCAGCGCGCGCAGAAGCCTTCGACATCGCCGGACTGGAATTCCGGCAAGCGCTGAAAGATGATCTCGGCCGGCCAGTCCCACCACGCAATCGCCGCGAGCCGGGCGGCGATATCGCGATTGAAGCGCTCTCGGATCTGTTTTGCCGGCACGCCGCCCACAATCGTGTAGGGCGCCACATCGCGGGTGACGACGCCGCCGGCGGCCAGAACGGCGCCATCGCCCACCGTGACGCCCGGCATCACGATGACGGCGTGGCCGATCCAGAC
>JBOHIT010000530.1:0-9363 GCA_050726155.1 Bradyrhizobium sp. | reverse complement strand
GTCATCGGCTCCTGGAAGATGATCGAGATGTCGTTGCCGCGGATCTCGCGCATCTCGTTCTCGGCCGCGGTCAGCAGATCGCGGCCCCGGAAGCGGATGCTGCCGGAGGGATGCGACGCGGTCGGATAGGGCAGCAGCTTCAGGATCGACAACGCGCTGACGGATTTTCCCGAGCCGGATTCACCGACCAGCGCCACGCATTCGCCGCGCCTGATCGAAAACGAGACGCGATCGACCGCAAGCTGATCGCCGAACGCCACCGAGAGGTCGCGGACATCGAGCAGGGGCTGGTTGATGGCGTCCATGCGATCCCTACCTGAACGTCTTGCGCGGATCGAAGGCGTCGCGCGCGGCCTCGCCGATGAAGATCAACAGCGACAGCATGATCGCAACCGAGAAGAAGCCGGTGAGGCCGAGCCAGGGTGCCTGCACGTTGGCCTTGGCCTGCGACAGCAGCTCACCCAGCGACGCCGATCCCGGCGGCAGGCCAAAGCCCAGGAAGTCCAGCGCCGTCAGCGTCATCACCGACGATGACACGATGAACGGCAGGAACGTCATGGTCGCCACCATCGCGTTCGGCAGCAAATGGCGGAACATGATCTTGGCGTTGGAGACGCCGAGCGCCCGCGCCGCCTGGATGTATTCGAAATTGCGGCCGCGCAGGAATTCGGCGCGCACCAGTCCGACCAGCGATACCCACGAGAACAGCAGGAGAATGCCGAGCAGGATGAAGAAGCCCGGCGGCAACACCGCCGAGATGATCAGGAGCAGATAGAGCGAGGGTATCGCGTTCCAGATCTCGATGAAGCGTTGAAACAGCAAATCGATCGTGCCGCCGAAATAGCCCTGCACGCCGCCGGCGGCGATGCCGATGATCGAGGAGAAGATCGTGAGCGTCAGGCCGAACAGCACCGAAATACGAAAGCCGTAGATCAGGCGCGCGACGACGTCGCGACTCTGGTCGTCGGTGCCGAGCCAATTATACTCGAGATCGCGGCAGCTATTGAGGCCCTTCTTCGCCACCACTTCCTTGCACTGCGCCTCTGATAGCATCCAGGTCGGCTTCGAAGGCGCAGGGGTCGGCAGATCGAGATTATGGGTGGTGTAGGAATAGCGGATCAGCGGCCAGATGATGGTGCCGCCCTTGTCGGCGATCTGCTTCTGCAGGTAGGGATCGCGGTAGTCGGCGGCGGTCTCGAAGTCGCCGCCGAATGTGGTCTCGGAATAGCTGATAAAGGCGGGCCAATAGAGATGGCCTTCATATTTGATCAGGAACGGTCGGTCGTTGGCGATCAACTCGGCAAACAGCGAGATCACGAACAGGACCATGAAGATCCAGAACGACCAGTAACCCCTGCGGTTGGCCTTGAAGTTCTGCCAGCGGCGGCGATTGAGCGGCGACGGCGAGAACCGGTGTCGCGTCATCGGCACGGCCTCGCCGAGCGGCGATTGCGTCGTGGCCTCGACCGGCTGCTGGGGCGCGATGATCGTCATCAGACTTCACGCGCCTCGAAATCGATCCGGGGATCGACCCACATATAGGCGAGGTCGGAGATCAGGTTGACCACGAGGCCGACCAGCGAAAAGATGAACAGCGTGCCGAATACCACGGGATAGTCGCGGTTCAACACACTCTCGAAACCGAGCAGGCCGAGGCCGTCGAGCGAGAAGATGGTCTCGATCAAGAGCGAGCCGGAGAAAAAGGCGTGGATGAACGCGCTCGGGAAGCCCGCGATCACGATCAGCATGGCGTTGCGGAAGACGTGATTGTACAGCACCTGCCGCTCGCTGCAGCCCTTGGCGCGCGCGGTCATCACATATTGCTTGCGGATCTCGTCGAGGAACGAATTCTTGGTCAACAGCGTCATGGTTGCGAAAGCACCGAGCGCCATCGAAACCAGCGGCAGCGCGATGTGCCAGAAATAATCGATGATCTTCCAGTACCAGGGGAACTGCGCCCAGCCATCCGAGGTCAGGCCGCGCAGCGGGAAGATGTTGAAGAACGAGCCGCCGGCGAACAGGATGATCAGCAGGATCGCAAACAGAAAGCCGGGAATTGCGAATCCGACAATGATGATGGCCGAGGTCCAGGTATCGAACTTTGAGCCGTCTTGCACCGCTTTGCGGATACCGAGTGGAATCGAGATCAGGTAGGTCAACAACGTCATCCAGATCCCGAGCGACATCGAAACCGGCAGCTTCTCCTTGATCAACTGGATCACGCTGACGTCGCGGAAATAACTCTTGCCGAAATCGAAGCGCGCGAAATTCCACAGCATCAGCGCGAAACGTTCCGGCGCCGGCTTGTCGAAGCCGAACTGCGCTTCCAGCTTCTTGATGAACTCGGGATCGAGCCCCTGCGCGCCGCGGTATTTGGAGCTAACGGCGTCCGCCGACGCGCCGACCTGGCTGCGTGCACCCATATCGCCGCCGCCGCCCGATATCCTGGAGGTGCCGCCGGTATCGGCGCCGGAGAGCTGCGCGAGCACCCGCTCGACCGGACCACCGGGCGCGAACTGCACCACCACGAACGACACGAACAGGATTCCGAGCAGGGTCGGAATCATCAGGAGGATGCGGCGGGCGATATAGTTGGCCATGAACTATTTCGCCTGCTCGATTTTGGCGGCCTTGTTGGCGTCATGCCACCACAGAATTTTCTCGCCGACGCTGGTGGCATAATTTTCGATTTGATAGCGCGGCAGTGTCTTGGGATGGTCGAATATATCCCAATAGGCCAGCGGATGCGTGTTGCGATACCAGTGCGGCACCCAGTAGCGGCCGGCGCGGAACACGCGATCGAAAGCGCGGCAGGCAATGGTCAGCTCCGTGCGGGTATCGGCAGCAAGGATCTTCTCGATCAGCTCATCGATCACAGGATCGGTGATTCCCGCCAGATTGTAAGAACCCTTGGTAGCGGCCGCCTTCGAACTGAAGATCGGACGCATCGAATCCCCCGGGGTCGCCGCAATGCTGAGGCGTTCGGTGGTCATGTCGAAATCGAAATCCTCGACGCGGGCGCGAGACTGCACGGCATCCACCATCCGCATCGTTGCCTCGATGCCGAGCGTGCCGAGATTCTTGAGGAACGGCGCGTGGTGCGGCTGGAACGACGGTTCATCGAGCAGGAATTCGATCTTGAAGATTTCGCCGTCCGGCAACCGTCGCTTGCCATCCTTGACGGCGTAGCCGGCGTCGTTGAGCAATTGCGTGGCCTTGCGCAGCAGGGCACGGTCCTGCCCTGATCCATCCGACACCGGCGGCGTGAAGGGTTCGCCGAACACTTCCTCGGGCACCTTGCCGCGGAACGGCTCGAGCAGCTTGAGCTCTTCCGCCGAAGGCGGCCCGACCGCCACCATGTCTGAGTTCTGGAACGGCGAGATGGTGCGCGCATAAGCGCCGTACATCACGGTCTTGTTGGTCCATTCGAAATCGAAAGCGTAGCTGATCGCCTCGCGGACTCGCGGATCCTTGAACTGCTTGCGGCGGGTATTCATGAACCAGCCCTGCGCGCCGGCCGGGGACTCGTCCGGCACGACCTCGCGCTTGACACGGCCGTCCTTGAGGGCAGGAAAATCGTAGCGCGTCGCCCAGATCCGTGAGGTGAACTCCTCGCGATACAAATAATTCTTGCCGGTAAAGCCCTCGAAGGCGACGTCGCGGTCGCGGTAAAATTCGAGACGCACGGTATCGAAGTTGAAGTGGCCGCGGCTGGTGGGCAGGTCGGCGCCCCACCAATCCCTAACGCGGTCGTATTCGACGTAGCGGTTGGCTTCAAACCTGCCGACCCTGTACGGCCCCGAGCCCAACGGGGCCTCAAGCGTCGTTTCATCGAACGGCCGCGTCGCGTAGTAGGGCTTCGAGAAAATCGGCAACGTCGCGACATAGAGCGGCACGTCGCGCGCTCGCTTTTCGGCGAAGGTGACGACCAGCGTCGCATCGTCGGCCGCCTCGGCCTTCGCCATGTCGCGCATTTGCAACAGGACCAGCGGATGGCCCTTCTCCTTCAACGTATTGAACGAGAACGCCGCATCATGCGCGGTCAATTTCGTGCCGTCGTGAAACCGCGCCTCCGGCCGCAATTTGAATCGATAGGTCAGTTTGTCCGGTGAAATCTGCACGGATTTCGCGGCCTGGCCGTAGACCGCGTCCGGCTCATCGCCTGCCCGCGCCATCAGTGTCGCGAAGGTCAGCTCCATGCCGCACGCGCCTTCCCCTTTCAGGATGAAGGCGTTGAGCGAGTTGAACGTGAAGAAGGATTGATTGTAGAGGCGCGCGGTGGGGACGGTCGAGAACAGCCCGCCCTTCGGGGCATTGACGTTGACATAATCGAAACGCTGGAAGTCGGCCGGATATTTCAGATCGCCGAACACCGACAGTCCGTGCACCTCGCCGCCGGCCTCATTGGCCGCGGCCGGCCGGAATGACACCGCGCTCAGCGCGCCGAGGCCGAGCCCCAGCACGTGGCGGCGATTGAGGTGCGGCCCGCGCACGATCCGGCTCAAGACCGGCCACCCGTCTTGGCGGCCTTGGCCGTGTCCCACCACCACAATGTCGGAAAGCCAGCAATTCCGTATTTGGGCAAAGGGTCCGGGCGGCTGAAACGATCCCAGCGCGCGGCGCGTTGAAATCCAGCGGCGAATTGCGGGACGACGTAGGCATTCCAAAGCAAGACACGATCGAGCGCCTTGCAACTAGCGACCAGCTCAGCGCGGTCCTTCGCAAAAATAATTCGCTCAATCAGCGCATCGACCGCCGGATTCTTGATGCCGGGGATGTTGCGCGAGCCGGGCCGATCCGCCGATTCCGATCCGAAAAAATCCCGCTGCTCATTGCCCGGCGACAGCGATTGTCCCCAACCGGTCGTCACGATGTCGAAGTCGAAACTGCGCAAGCGGTTCTGGTACTGGACGCTATCGACGATACGCACGTTCACGGCGATGCCGAGCCGCTCGAGGTAAGGCTTGTAGAACAGAACGCTTCGTTCCTCACCCGAAGGCTGGATCAAGAACTCAACGCTGACTGGCTGGCCTGCCGGATCGACCAGCTTGCGGTCGCGATTCTCAAAACCAGCTTCCTTGAGCAGGCGCGTCGCCTCACGAAGATTGTTGCGAGCCGCTTCGTCATTACCGCCGACCGGGTTCTTGTACGGTGTTGTGAACAATTCGGCAGGCACCTTATCCCGCAGGGGCTCAAGAATCTTGAGTTCCGCACCTTCCGGGAGACCCGTAGCCATGAATTCGGGGATACCGTCGAAATAACTGTTATCGCGATGGTATTCACCGTTCGAGAGAACGCGGTCCGACGTCTCCCAATCATAAGCGAGATTGAAAGCACGTCGCAGCCGAACATCGGCAAATAGCGGCCGGCGAAGATTGAATGCGTAACCCTGCATGCTCCCCGAACTTGAATTGACGAATTTTTCAAGAATGACCCGCTTATCGCTCACCGCGGGAAAATCGTAGGCAGTCGACCATTGCTTGCCGCTCCGTTCGGTAAACCAATCCAGCTGGTCACCTTTGAAAGCCTCCCGTCCGACAGTATCGTCGCGAAAGAACTCATAGCGGATCTGGTCGAAATTGTTCTTTCCGACTGATACAGGCTCGTCCTTACCCCAGTAATTGGTTACACGCTCCAGCAAGACTGATCGTGCTGCGACAAATTCCTTGACGCGATAGGGTCCCGATCCCAGTGGAATCTCGAGCGTGGTCGCGGTCACATCGCGCTTGCGGCCCTGGGGATCGTTTCCTTCCCACCAATGCTTGGGCAGCACCGGGAGTTCACCGGCAATGCTCGGCAGCTCACGATTCCCCGGACCATCGAAGGTAAACTTTATGTCTCGTTCGCCGACCTTCTCGCATTTGACGATATGCTGATAGTACGCGCTGTACATCGGGCTGTTCTTTTTGAGCACCTCAAGCGAGTAGATCACATCATCCGGCGTCACCGGCTTGCCATCATGCCATCGCGCGTTCGCACGCAATCGATAGATGGCATACGAAAAATCGTCGGGATAGGCGGCAGCTTCCGCAAGTAATCCGTAGGCAGTCGACGGCTCATCGAGAGAGCGGGTCGTCAGCGTCTCGATCGTCAGCCTGACGCCGTCGGCCAGTGACCCCTTCAGCCCTTCGACGACAAAATTGAAATTATCGAAGGTCCCGGATTCGAACATGCGGACGACACCCCCCTTGGGCGCGTCGGGATTGACGTAGTCATAACGCTTGAAGTCGGCGGGATATTTGATGTCACCGAAGGTGGAGACGCCGTGCCGCCATTTCAGTCCGTCCGGTGCGGATTGCGCGATCGCGGCAACATTTGCGGTGAGGCCAAGCGCCGGAGCCATCGCAGCCACGGCGCCGCTTTGCAGGAGATGTCGTCGGGTGATCGCCAAGTGGGGAAATCCTGTTGCTTACGGGAGCCAGCCAGCACCCAATATAAGGCAAGGGTTCGGCGAATTACGTTGCTTTTTCCTCATGATACCAACCATGGAACCGTTCTGCTGCGGCGAAACGTCCCGATAACAACAATGCGATCCAGGATGCGCAACCGCGCATCCGGATATGCAAACGGCCAGGCGATGCCTGGCCGTTGTGTCGCCGAAGTCCATGTCGGACTTTCGAAATGTTATTTCGCCGCCGTCGGCAGCGGGGCCGGGGTGTCCGCCAGGGTCCGCAGATAGGCGATCACGTCGGCGCGCTCGCTATCCTTGGTGATACCGGCAAAGCCCATCGCGGTGCCGGGAATAAAGCCCTTCGGGCTGGCGATGAACTTGTTGAGGTCGTCATAGGTCCAGGTGCCGCCCTTGGCCTTCATCGCGGCCGAGAAGTTGAAGCCGGCTTTGCCCTCGCCCTTCTTCTCGTTGAGGACACCGAACAGGTTCGGGCCGACCCGGTTCGGGCCGCCCTTCTCGAAGGTGTGGCAGGCCGCGCACTTCTTGGCGGCGCCCGCGCCCTTCTCGGCGGAGGCGGTCTGCAGCAATTTCTCGATCGGCTCGGACGGCGCGGCCGCGGCTTCCGCAGCCCCGCCATGCGCGGCTTCCTTCACGGCGATTTCGAAGCCCGGCTTTTCCGGCATATGGGGCGCGAACAGCGCATTGGCGGCAAAGCTCGTCACCAGGACCAGAATGCAGGTGCCGAGAATGGCGCCGATAATCTTGTTGAGTTCGAAGGAGTCCATAGTGGCTCAGGCTCCAGGCCGGAAAGATCGACGTAAAGGCCGGCAAAACGGCCGCGGATGCGCATCAGGAATCAGGCTATCGCGCTGCACCCTCAGCAGGGTTGAGATATCGGTTTGCCCGGGCTCTGGCAACCCGTATAAACGCCCCGACTTTCCGCCAATCCCCATTATTTCCGGCATGTTTTCGCTAGCCCGTGACCCCCACGCCCGATGACCGAAAACCGCACGCTGGTGCTGATTCCCGCCCGCATGGCCGCCACCAGGCTGCCCGGCAAGCCGCTTCTGGACATCGGCGGGGTGCCGATGATCGTCCACGTGCTGCGGCGGGCCGAGGACGCACAAATCGGCCGGGTTGCGGTCGCCACCGACACCCCTGAAATCGCCGCCGCCGTGACGGCCCATGGCGGCCTCGCCGTCATGACCCGCCCCGACCACCCCTCCGGTTCGGACCGGATTTACGAGGCGCTGAAAGCGCTCGATCCCGCGGGCAAGATCGAGGTCGTGGTCAATCTGCAAGGCGATTTTCCGACCATTTCGCCGGAGAATATCCGCGACGTGCTGCCGCCGCTGGCCGATCCGGCAGTCGATATCGCAACGTTGGCGGCCCAAATCCATACCGAGGAAGAGGACCTCGCGCCGAGCGTGGTGAAGGCGATCGGCTCGCCGATCGGCCCGCGGCGGTTGCGGGCGCTTTATTTCACGCGGGCCACGGCACCAACCGGCGACGGGCCGCGCTACCATCACATCGGCCTCTACGCCTATCGCCGCGCCGCGCTCGAGCGCTTTGTGGCGCTGCCGCCCTCGCCGCTGGAGCAACAGGAAAAGCTCGAACAGCTGCGGGCGCTGGAGGCCGGCATGCGGATCGATATCACGATCGTGGACACGGTCCCACGCGGCGTGGACACCCCGGCCGACCTCGAAACCGCCCGCCGGCTACTAAAGCCCCATTCCGACTAAGTCGGAACGGGGCGTTATCCTTTTGTTTTGACGCGTATTCTTCACGCGAACCGGACTCCACTTCGCTTGAAAACGCTCTAGCCAAAGCCTGAACGGCTGATACAAGGCCCCCATGACAAAAAAGCTGAAGATCGCATTCCAGGGCGAGCCTGGCGCGAACTCCCATATCGCCATCGTCGAGGCCTATCCGGACGCCGAGCCGTTGCCCTGCCCAACCTTCGAGGACGCGCTGGCCGCGATTACCTCGGGCGAAGCGGATTTGGGCATGATCCCGATCGAGAATTCGGTCGCCGGCCGCGTCGCCGACATCCATCATCTACTGCCGCAGTCCGGACTGTTCATCGTCGGCGAATGGTTCCTGCCAATCCATCACCAGCTGATGGCGCCGCGCGGCTCCAGGCTCGCCGACATCAAGACTGTCGAGAGCCATGTCCATGCGCTCGGCCAGTGCCGCCGCATCATCCGCAAGCTCGGCATCAAGCCGATCGTGTCGGGCGACACGGCGGGCTCGGCGCGCATTGTCGCCGAACGCGGCGACAAGAGCTGCGCGTCGATCGCGTCTCGACTCGCGGCCGATATCTACGGCCTCGACATTTTGGCTGAAGATGTCGAGGACGAGACCCACAACACCACGCGCTTTGTGGTGCTGGCGCGCGAAGCCAAATGGGCCGAGCAGGGATCGGGACCGCTGGTCACCACTTTTGTTTTCCGGGTGCGCAACCTGCCGGCCGCGCTCTACAAGGCGCTCGGCGGCTTTGCCACCAACAGCGTCAACATGACCAAGCTGGAAAGCTACATGGTGGACGGCGAATTCTTCGCCACGCAATTCTACGCCGATGTCGACGGCCATCCCGACGACAAGGGGCTGGCATTCGCGCTGGAGGAGCTGAAGTTCTTCTCCCGCGAATTCCGCATCGTCGGCGTCTACCCGGCGCAGCCGTTCCGCGCGACATTCAGCGAGACGGCGGATTGAGCTCTCAACGGGTCGGCCCGGCCTTCGCCGGGACGACGCATTTTTATGCCGCCGCTTTGTTGCTCAATCCGAACGCATCCGCCAGCAGACTATACGACTTCTTGCGCGCGTCGTGGTCGTAGACGGCGGTGATGATCATCAACTCGTCCGGCTGGCTGGCCGTGATCATCGGCTGCAGCTTCGCCATCAAGGTCGCCGGACTGCCGACGAACAGGCGCGAGCGATTGCGCATGATCGAAGTGCGCTCGGCATCGGAA
>JBOHIT010000529.1:0-2779 GCA_050726155.1 Bradyrhizobium sp. | reverse complement strand
CTGCAATGCATAAACCCCTAGCGGACGGACGGATGTCCACGCCAAAAAACTCCAACCTGAATTTCCTGTCGGGGCTGCCCGAGACGCTGTTCTTGAAGCTTTTCAATGAGGCGACTGAATGCATCCTGCCGAGCGGCGACTCGCTGTTTCGCGCCGGCGATCCAGGCGACGGCTGCTACCGAATCCAGACCGGGCTGGTGAAAATCGTGGTTGCGTCGCAGCAGGGAGAGGAGCGGATTATCTCGCTGCTGGGACCAGGGGCCATCGTCGGCGAACTGTCCGTCATTGACGGCGAACCCCGCTCCGCCTCGGTGTTCGCGGTTTCCGATTGCCTGATGTCGTTCGTGAGCCGGGCCAGGTTTGAAAAGTTCACTGAGGCTCACCCTGAACTCACGAGCTATCTGGTGAGAACCCTGGCCCTGCGGCTGCGCAAGGCCGACGAGGCGTTGGCCGCAACCACATTTCTCACCGTCAAGGGACGATTGGCTCGCGCGTTGCTCAACCTCGCGGAATATGCGGGCAAGGAGTACAACGGCCGGATCGAATTGCGGCACAAAATAAGCCAGGGCGATCTTGCAGCAATGGCCGGGGTGGCGCGCGAGAACGTCAGTCGAACCATGAGCGATTGGCGCAAGCGCGATATCGTCACGCGATCATCCGACTACTACTGCATCGTCGATCGGAAAGCGCTGGCCAGGGAAATGGAGCTCAGCGATTAGCGCGGGCGCGTCCGGGGATGGTGAAGAAGTGCCACTGGTTTGCCCGACGTGTCAACGGTAGCTCAGGGATCGCGTGCCGCAAGCCCGGGCCCTTGCTATCTTTGCATGGGGTTGTTTTCGCGATTTAAACTCCCTCATCGTTCGGTGGATCAATTGCCCGGCCTTTGCGCAATCAACGCGTCGGCACTTTTGGTTAGTCCACCTGCCACCTGTTTTGCCGCCTCGGGCGCCAGCGCGTAGCCAGCCTGGTTCTCCAGGCGATGGTTGACTATGAACAGCACCAATCCGCGGCCGCTCGTATCCGCTGTCACCGTGAAGTTCTTCGGCATTTCAAATCTGATTTCCTCGGAATTGGTCGCCGGCGCAGGTATCGGATCGGCCTTGGGCTGGGCGACAGGCGGTACTGTTGGGCTGACGGCGGCCAATACGTCCGGAACGGAAGCCGACTTTGCCGACGGCTCGAACGCTTCCCTGGCTTGTCCCAGCAGATGGATAAGTTGATCCACGCATTCCCGCGCAAACCGGAGCTCCAGGTCCCCGGTGTACTTCCCCGTGCTGGCCACGATGATCTCTTTTTTGTCGTCGGAAAGCCGCGACGAACTAACTTCGCTAATCCTGATAGCCATCCGTAATTCCCCTCAACCCGCAACGGGTTACCCAAACAACCGGCGCTCTGCACTTGCGACCGCTATGGAGCATTTGTCGACGCCGGGCAGCCTCGGTCACCTCCATATCCGACCAGCATTCGTTTTGCCAATTTCTTACCTACCTGACGGGACGCCTGAGTACCCCTTGCCGATACCGGGCCAAACCAATTGTTGCCCTTGGTGGCCAGAGACTCTACGATTTGCGCATCCGACACATTGGGCGAACGTGAAAGCCATGTCGATCAACCCCACCCCGCGCCTGGTTGCGGAGTTAAAACCGAAATTTGAAATCAAGGTCGATCTCGACGAGAGGTCGTTTCTGTTTCCCGCAGGAAAATCGGTCAGCCAACTGCTTTTTCTGTCCGACGGGAGAACGATATCCGTCGAAGCGGTTTACCCGTTTAACCAATCGCGCACGCCACCGCGGCTTGCTTCGTTCGATCTCGAAGACGCCAGAGAATTCGGTCGACGGTTGATCGAAGCCGTTCACTGTGCGCGCACCCAGCTCGTTGTCACGCAAGGCATTCGCGTTTCAATCAACGTTGTTGCCAACGGATATCATGTGCAGTTCGGCGACATGAACAACGCGACCGAGCTTTTCCTCGGCACCAATTGCATTTGGCGGGTTTGTCAGGGCTTACTCCGGATCACGGACTTTATTTCACCCGTCGAATCCAATTGATCGGGTGACGGTCGAGCCTGTTGACACCGCCGCAATTGATAGCGCGATCCAAGTGGCCCGGTCAGGAAGCGAGTTCTCGTTTCGCTGCGCCCTGTGCGCCGCGAGACTTTGCATCGCCGCAACGGGCGACGTCACCGGTGCAACAGAAACAAGATAGCTTGGATGAAGTGTTTGTGGCGATTTGAAACCGTCGAGTATCGCGGCTTACCGCAACGCTGGCGGCTGAAACAGGCCGCCTAGGACTCGAGCGATAGCATCTGGTTGCCGCCCCGCTGGTTGTGAAGCAAGCGATATCGACGTTTAGACATCGATATCTTCAACTTCGACGCCTGCATTACCGTTGCCCCGACAGTTCGTCCAAGGTCCATGGCAACCGCGTGCGCTTTCTTGGTGCCAGCCAAGTTTCTCAGTTTTACGATGTCTTCCTCGGTCCACGGCTTCCCTCGCATTGTGTCCCATCCTCCTAGCCCTGGGCTTCAATCGGGAAAATGTGCTAGTTCCGGACCAAAACAGTTCCCAGGTGACTATATGTCAGCGCCAGCGCGCCAAGGTTCAACGGGAACAAGCGGTAATGGTTAGTTCCCGCTGCTGAAACCCTGTTCACGGCCGGAGAACCACGGAATAAACGAAAAACCCGGCCGGTAACGCCGGGTGGGATCGCGAGTATGATCAAATCGAGCAATGCACGGCTTTAAGCATTTGCTGACGGTCGTGTCTGTGCACTTGTACAC
>JBOHIT010000528.1:0-8875 GCA_050726155.1 Bradyrhizobium sp. | reverse complement strand
CCTTCGAACAGCAGTCGGACAAGACCTGGAGGAGGGCGCTCGAGGTCAATCTGACCGCCCCGTTCGTCCTGGTTCAGGCCGCGGCCGCCGACCTGAGGGCTTCCGGGCACGGCAGCGTGATCAATATTTCGTCGATTTACGGGCTCTCGGGGCCCGATTGGCGGCTCTATGAGGGCACCAGCCTCGGCAACCCCGCCGCCTATGCCGCCAGCAAGGGCGGGCTGATCCAGGCTACCCGGTGGCTCTCCACGACGCTGGCGCCGCACGTCCGCGTCAATGCCATCGCGCCCGGCGGCGTGTTCCGGGACACCCCGGAGCCGTTTTTGAGCCGCTATACCGCCCGCACGCCCCTGGGGCGGATGGGACGCGAGGAAGACTTCAAGGGAGCGGTTGCCTATTTGGCGACCGATTTATCTGCATACGTGACCGGCCAGTGCCTGGCGGTCGACGGTGGATGGACCGTGTGGTAATGCCACGGCAAATCATGAAACCGCGAGAATCCAAGAAATGTTGAGCTGTAGCAAGTGCCTGCTGCCGGAAACGGCAGAGGCGACGTCGTTCGACGACCACGGATCCTGCAGCGTTTGCGCGCAGATCGAGGTTCGCGACACCCAGATCAATTGGGATGAGCGCCATGGCCAGATGATGGAACTGGTCGCACAATACCGCGACAAGGGACTGTACGATTGCATCGTTCCCTATTCCGGCGGCAAGGACAGCGTTTTCCAGCTCTGGTACGTGGTCAAGAAGCTCGGCCTGAAGCCGCTGGTGGTGCGCTTCGACCACTGGTTCTATCGCCCGCTGATCGAAGAGAACAACACCAGCGTGTTCAAGCAGCTCGGTGTCGACGTGCTCAATTTCACGCCGAACTGGCACGTGGTGCGTGAATTGATGCTGGAATCGCTCAAGCGCCGCGGCGATTTTTGCTGGCACTGCCACACCGGCATCTACGCCCACACCATGCAGATCGCGATCCGCTACGAGACGCCGCTGTTGTTCTGGGGCGAGAGTCTGGCCGAATACCAGTCGTTCTATTCCTATGACGAGATGGAAGAGGTCGACGAAAAGCGCTTCAACCGCGCGATGAATCTCGGCATCACCGCCGACGACATGTACGAATTCCTGGGCGGCCGCGTCGCCAAGCGCGACCTCTATCCGTTCGTCTATCCCGCGCGCAAGGAACTGATGCGGATCAAGTGCCGCTCGATTTGTCTTGGCAGCTACATCAAGTGGGACACCAAGAAGCACGTCGAGATCATCAAGCGCGAGCTTGGCTGGAAGGGCCAGGAGGTCGAGGGCATTCCGCCGGAATACGACTACGAGAAGATCGAGTGCTTCTTCCAGGGCGTGCGCGACTATCTGAAATACATCAAGCGCGGCATGGGTCGCACCAATCATCTCGCCAACATCGACATTCGCAACAAGCGCATGACGCGCGAGGAGGGCCTGGCGCTGGTGCGGGAATTCGACGGCAAGCGGCCGCCTAGCCTCGATCTGTTCCTCGACTACCTGCAGCTCACCGAGGAGCAATTCTTGGGCATCGCGATCAAGCACGAGGTCAGCCCATGGCAGTTCTCGCCGAATGAAGTCGAGCCGGGCCGGCGGATGCCCGATATGGACCAATGGAACACGACCCAGGTGCCATGGCCGAACCATCCGGGTGTCGAGATCGGCGGCAAGGGGTAGACTTCATCGGCATCGGCGGCGGCGCCGAGGGGGAGCGAGCGATGTCAGGCGTTGCGATCGTCGATTACGGCATCAACAATGTGCGGTCGGTCCGCAATGCCGTTGAATATTGCGGCTTCGATCCGGTCGTGACCCACGACGCCGACGCGATCGCGGACGCCTCGCACGTCATCCTGCCTGGTGTCGGAGCCTTCGGCGACGCCATGACCAACATCCGTGCGCGGGGTATCGACGAGATGCTCGAGCGCCACGTTCGTGAAAAGGGTAAGCCGTTTCTGGCCGTCTGCCTCGGCATGCAATTGCTGGCGCAGACCTCGGAAGAGCATGTCGATGACGGCGTGCTGCATCGCGGGCTCGGCTGGTTCGACGCTGACGTGGTGCGGCTGATGCCGAACGATCCCGGCCTGAAGATCCCGCATATGGGCTGGAACATGGTGGCGAAGGAGCGCGAGCATCCGATCCTCGCCGGCATTCGCGAGAGTAACCTCGCGTTCTATTTCGTGCACTCCTTCGCCATGCGCTGCAATCATCCGCAAGACGTTGTTGGCCTCGCGCAGTATGGCCAGTCAGTGACAGCGATCATCGCGAAAGATAACATTGCCGCGACCCAGTTCCATCCCGAGAAGAGCCAGGACAGCGGGGTTGAACTCGTCAGCAATTTTCTCCGCTGGAATCCGTAGCCCAAGATGCTCAAGAAGCGATTGATTCCAAAATTCCTGCTGCGCGACGGCAGGCTGGTGAAGTACGTCAAGTTCTTTGAAAACGAGCGCGTCGCCGGCAATCCGGTGACGACGGCGAAGGTCTACAATGACTATGGCGTCGATGAATTGATCGTGCTCGACATCGTTCCCAGCGAAGCCTCGCGCAGCCGCGTGGTCGACATCATCGAGCGGATGTCGGAAGAGATCTTCATGCCGTTCACGGTCGGTGGCGGCGTCAAGACGCTGGACGACGTCAACGCGCTGCTGCGCGCCGGCGCCGACAAGGTTTCGGTCAATTCGGAAGCGGTGCGGCGGCCGGAATTCGTCCGCGACGCCGCGCGGGTATTCGGCGATCAGTGCATCACGGTATCGATCGACTACAAGAAGATCAGCCCCAACCATGCCAGCGTCTTCATTGACGGCGGCCGCGAACACGTTGCGCTTGACCCCGTCGAATGGGCGCTTCGCTGCGAGGATTTGCACTGCGGCGAAGTCCTGCTCGGATCGATCGATCGCGACGGGACCATGTCCGGCTACGATCTGGACGTGATCCACAAGGCGGCCAACGCGCTCAGTGTGCCCTTGATCGTGTCGGGCGGTTGCGGTTCACTGCAGCATGCGATCGACGCGCTGGAAGCCGGCGCGTCCGCGGTGGCGATTTCATCGATGTTCCTGTTCACCGACCATAGTCCGATCAAGCTGCGCAGCCATCTGGCCTCGCGTGGCCTCGATGTCCGCACCAGCACCAGCAGCAGGAACTGACATCGTGCAGCTTTCGCTCAACAAGGCCGATCTGACGCAGTATGTGCGAAAGCAGTTCGAGAACACGTTTCCCGACGCCGCCGACCTCGGCGATCTCCCGAAATTCATCAAATTGGCGCTCGACCGGGTCGAGCACTGCTTTTCGCGCGTCAGGTTGAAAGGCTTTTTCGCCGACGGGCAGGCGCGCTTCTCGCATTGGCATTGCGACCAGTATGCGATCTTCCTGTATTATCTCGCCAACACCGCGTTCCGCGAAAAGCCCGGCCACCCGATCGCCGACAAGGCCTACGCGCTCAACAAGGCCCTGCACGCGCTCGACGCCTTCTACGAAGTGCAACTGCCCGACGTGTTCGCGGTCCAGCACCCCGTCGGCACCGTGCTCGGCCGCGCCAGCTATTCGGATTATTTCATCTGCTATCACAACTGCACGGTCGGCGCGAACCTCGATAACGACTACCCGTCATTCGGCCGCGGGATCGTGATGTATGGCGGCAGCCGCGTGATCGGGAAGACGGCGGTCGGCGACAATACGTTCGTGTCGACGGGTGCGATCGTCATCGACGGAGGCGTGCTGGAGCCGAACAGCGTTCTGCACGGGATTTATCCGAAAGCAGCCCGCTCGCGGACGGAGCGTAATGTGGTCCGTGATATTTTCGGGATCTAGTCCGCCGCTTTACGTCAGCCGCTTGAAGCCGGAGTGCGCTACCGGGCCACGCAGTAGTTGGCGTACGGCTTTCTGGTCGATGGCGATCCGCAAGTCGCGGAATACCGCATTGACGGCTTCCAGATAGCGATCGACATGCGCGTCGGTATGCGTCCACATCGCGTAGAACGAGCCGGTGGCGAAGATGCCGCGATCCAGCATCATCTGGGTGAAGAGGGTGCGAACCTCCTGGGCCTCCGGCACCTCGAAAGCAAAATGCCCGAGCGGCGAAATGCCGGAAACATGGACCGGAAGGTCGGTCGCGGTCGCGGCCTCCGTCCAACCCTTCTGGACGCGGGTGCCGATCCGCATCAGATGCCGGGCGACGTTCTGTTCGCGATGCTTGTGCAGCGTCGCCAATGCCGCGACCGGTCCGACGCGCTCCGTCCAGGCCGTTGAACTGACAAAGGTCTCCTGGGCGGCATCCATCACTGAATGACGGCCGACGATCGCCGCCATCGGAAAGCCGTTGGCAATCGCCTTGGCGAAAACAGCCATATCGGGATCGACGCCGTAAGCGAGGTGCGCGCCGCCGCTGTTGATGCGTAAGCCGGACGTTACCTCGTCGAAAATCAGGGCCGCGCCGGATTTGTCGGCAAGCGCGCGAACCCCCTTGATGAATTCGGGCGTCGGTTCGCTGGAGCGCACCGGCTCCATCACGATCGCCGCCAGCCGCTCGCCATGTTCGGCCACAATGGCTTCAATCTCGTCGAGCTTGTTGAAATGAAATGGCTGCATTAACCCGGCGAGGCCACGTGGCACGCCCTTGGTGTCGAGCCCCGGCAACAGATGGCCATCGAGCGCGGTGGTCTCGCCGAGATTGGCGCTGAGGTACCAGTCGTGCCAGCCGTGATAGCCGCAGAAGGCCACCATATCGCGGCCGGTCGCCGCGCGCGCGATCCGGATCGCAATCGCCATGGCTTCGCCGCCGGCGCGGCCGAATCGCACCATGTCCGCCCATGGGTGCAGCTCGATCAGCAACTCGGCGAGTTCGACGTCCTCGGCGCAATTGAGCGTCGACATTGAGCCCATGTCGATCGCGGTCTTCACCGCTGCATTCACGTCGGGATCAGCAAAGCCCAGAATGGTGGCGCCGATGCCGCAGTAACTCATGTCCAAATAGGTCCTGCCGTCGAGATCAACGACTTCAGCGCCCTTGGCGGACTTGAAATAGGTCGGCCATTGGTCCGGCAGGAACATTTCCGGACGCTTCGACAGCAGCTGCGTGCCGCCGGGCATGACTGCCCGGGCGCGCTTGTACAGCGTTTGAGCGGAACTTGACATCGGGCTGCTCCAATAGGACCGGACTATGAAGGTCGATACCTCAAAGCGGGACGTGCAGGCAAGGACACCTCGACCCCGGGCCAGGGTCGATCGATTGGCGGGAGGGCGCATCGTCACAAATGGCCGGGCGGCACTTCCCTCTTTGGCCAGACTAGGCTAGGTGAGCCAAATCCTTGGAGGTATCCCCGCCAGGGAAATGATCGATATTGGCAATCCGGCAGCGTGCAGGCGGTTTTCGGCCGCGGCGGCGGCTTCGGGTGTAGTTGTTGCGGAAAACGCGATTTCGATGAGCCTGGGTCCGGCCGAGCTTCCTGATAGCGCCGGAACGGGCAGATTCGATCTCCATTTCCGTATTGAGGGGCAATGATGACGGCTAGCGCTGATGTGTCCGGAGACGTGCGGCTGAGCGTCGTCATTGCGGTTTTCAATGAGCAGGACAACCTCTCGGCCCTCATCGACGAAATCAACAGCGTCTGCGACGCCCGGGGCTGGGTGCGCGAAATCATTGTGGTTGATGACGGGTCCACCGATAACAGTGCACGCGTCGCAGGCGCCATGCCGAACGTCACGGTGTTCCGCTTTCGGCGTAACTTCGGACAGACCGCCGCGTTCGACGCGGGTTGCCATGCGGCGCAATATGAGTACGTCATTACAATGGACGGCGATGGGCAAAACGACCCCGCCGACATCCCCAATCTGATTGCGCATTTGCAGGCCAACAATCTGGATGTTGTCTCGGGCTGGCGCGTCAATCGACAGGATACCTTCTCAAAACGCTTCGTTTCACGCGGCGCGAATTTGTTGCGCAAAGCATTTCTGGACGACAGCATTCACGACAGCGGCTGCTCGCTGAAAGTTTACCGGCGCGAGTGTTTCGATAACGTGCGCCTCTACGGCGAAATGCACCGGTTTATTCCCGCGCTGCTTGAAATGCGGGGCTATTCCGTCGGAGAACTGCCCGTGAATCATCGGCCGCGTCGGAGCGGGAAGTCGAAATACAATGCAGTGCGGACCATCAAGGGGCTGGCGGACATCGTGCTGCTCTGGTTCTGGCGCAGCTATTCGGTCAGGCCCATTCATCTGCTTGGTGGCATCGGCGTGCTGTTCTTTCTCGCGGCGGCGATTTTCGGCGGTCGTACGCTCTGGCTGTTCGTCACCGACAGAAAGCTGTCGAGCACTATGGAGCCGCTCCTGACGTTGTTCAGCTTCATTGCGGGGCTGCTGTTTGTCTCGCTCGGAATTCTGACCGACATCCTGATCAAGATTTACTACGCCATCTCCACGGAGCGCTATTATTCGGTTCGCGAGATCATCAGAAACGGCACGGTCCTTAAACCGGCTGACCTGCCGAAAAAGTTGAGCGACGGGCATTCCGGATCGGCGTCGACCGATAACCAATGACTTCAGTTCATACTCATCGAAAGGTCGACGTAGGCCCGGCAGCGCTGAAGCAGGTCGGGGTCAGTGCGTTTCCGCTTTCGATGGGTCGCGATACCGGGCGAGGGCTCGAACGGGTGATTGCTGAACTCGTCTCGGGCCTCGAAGCGATTGGACAGCCCTTCGTCTTCCATGACCGTGGTATCATTCGCAGCGAGTTGGCGGCAGTTGGGCAGGCGACGAAGTTCGTGTGGGATTTGCGCGGCTCACATCACGACGTGTGGTTCGGCGTCTATCCCGTCGCCGGTATCTTTCCGATTCTGGCGCTCAAGCGCCCGGTTGTGACGGGGGTTTATGACCTCATTCCCTTTCTTGCCACCGGCTACGACAATTCCGTGAAATACTTCATCAAGCGTCGCTGCATCGAATTCGCCTGCCGGCACAGCGACGGTCTGATTGTGCCGTTTGCCTCGACCGCCGACCAAATTGTTGAGATGTTCGGGGTTCAAAGGGATCGAATCCGGGTAATCCCGCTCGGGATCGATCACGAGCGCTTCTGGGTCGACGCGGCGATTCCAAAGCGCAGATCGCGCATCGGGTTTCTGGGCGAAGCGAAGCGTGCCAAAGGGCTCGACACCGCCATCCTGGCCTTCGCCGAGGTCGCAAAGCACAATCCAGATGCCTTCCTCGCCATCGCCAGCGGCGGCAATGAGCTCGCGCAGATGAAAGATCTCGCCAGCAAGACCATTCCGGCAGGACGTTATGAGTTCGTCGGCTTCGTGCCGGAGGACCGGATGAGGCAGTTCTATTCCGAGCTCGACCTGTTCCTGTTTCCGTCCAGGTACGGATTCGGGATGAGCGCGGTCGAGGCGATGGCGTGCGGCACACCGGCGATCTCCGGCCGAACCCTCGATTCGACGGATTTCTTTACCCACGAGCTGTCATTGGTGGATCCGAACTCGCCCGCAGAATTGGCCGAGCGGATATCGCTGCTGTTGTCCGACCGCCGTCGGTACAACGAGTTGCGTGATTGGGCACTGAAACAGGTCCAGTCTCTATCGTGGATGCTCATGGCTCAGAAGTATGTCGAGTTCTGGACGCAGGTACGGGATCGGTACACGTCCGGCGATCGGCCGTTGCCCGCTTGAGATGCCTGGCCGGCGTTTGCTTGCAGCAGGACGGCGAGACGATTACTTTCATTTTCACCTCAAGGATTTTGCATCATTGTCATCAGCTCCAGCGTCACCAGAGCGTAGGTCGCCCGATGCTTTCCGGACATTTGCGACGTTCGGACTTCTTGCTGCGACGCTCGTGTCGATTGCCACATATTTTTCGGCGCTTTCCCAATACTCGACCGCGGATCAGACCAATACCGCGAAGCGTTTGAGCGCGTTTCTCGCCGACGCGAGCTCCATCCAGCTGAGCGACGGATCGCTGATTTCCAATCTTTTGATTGCCTATCCCGCGCATTGGCTGAACCAGGCGCTGACCCGTTTCTATCAGCTCAATGACCTCATCGTTTGGGATATTCACTACACGCCGATCTTGCCGTTTACGCTGATTCAAGTTGTCGTCACGCTGGCGTTTATCGCCTACCTTGCTGCGCTCGTCGTTCGGCTTGCATCGCCGCGCTGGCACCTGAACGCATTCTTGTTCGCGCTTCTGGTGGTGATGAATTTTCCGATGCTCAAGGGCATCGCGAAGGTTCTGAAATACGATATCCTTTCGACGCTTTTCGCTGCCATCGCCATCCTTCATTATATCGGATACCGGGCTTTTGGACGGAACGGCGTCGCGGTGATTGCAGTTTTTTGCAGCCTCGCTTATCTCGAAAAGGATACATCGCTCTCGATCGCGCTGCTGATCTTCTGGGTTGAGCTGTTCTTGATACCGTTGATTATCCCGGCTCCCCGTGCGGCGCTTCAATCTGCCGTGCGGTTCACCCTCACATTCGCGGTGACGTTTCTCATTGCATGCGCGCTTCTCGTACCAAAAATCTGGCTCAGCCCGCGCCATCTGCTCTCGATATTCGACAGCGCGCCCCAGTACTTTGTCAATATCCAGTCATCGCTGGCGGTATTTCTCGTCGGCCTTCTTGCCCTGGCTTATCTTGGGCTGCCGGCATTCCGAAAGCGATGGCCGGCTCTTGCGCCTGTCAGAGTGCTGCGTTTGCCGGTCATCATACTCTTCTCGGTTATCTCGGTCGTGGTCGTTGCGTTTGGCACGTCCGCGATATTGTTGCAGGCGAATGTTCTCTTTGACCCGACGATCCCGGGCAACGACGTCAATACCGAAGCGTTGCGCGCGCGATCGATCTACGTAGCGAACCCGATCGCCTACTCCGCAATCACGACGTTGGATC
>JBOHIT010000527.1:0-10370 GCA_050726155.1 Bradyrhizobium sp. | reverse complement strand
TGCTGCTGGCGATGCAGCACGGGATGCACCGGTGACTCCGTTACCCTAATTCGCCCCCGCCACAATCGGATCCATCCCGCTCTTGACGAGCTCCGGCCGCGCCGCGGGCGAGATGAGGAATTTGATCAATGCTTTCGCGGCGTCGGGTTCCTTGGAGACGGTGGCAACGCCAGCTGAAAACACCGTGATCTTCTGCAGCTCATCGGGTAGGGGACCGACGATGTCGATGCCCTCCACCGGGCGCAGTTCGCTGATCTGCTGGAAGCCGATTTCGGCCTCGCCATGGGCGACGATTTCACCGACTGGCGTTGCCGGAATCTGGCGCGCCTTGCCCTTCATGGCGTCCCGGATACCGAGTTTGTCGAACATCTCGGTCGAGACATAGACGCCGCTGGCGCTGTCGGAATAGGCGATCGTCTTCGCCGCCAGCAGCATCCGCTTGACCGCATCCGCATTGCTGATGTCCGGCTTCGCCGCGCCTGATTTCACCGCGACCCCGATCGGCGATTTGACCAGATCGATGCGGCTGTCTGATATCACCTTGCCCTGCTTGGCGAGATCGTCGAGCGCATAGCCGACCATGATCAGGACGTCGGCGGCTTCGCCGCGCTCCAGCCGGACCGGTATCGCATTGGTCGTCGTGCCCATCGATGGGCCGTAGGCCGTCAGCACCTTGTGGCCGGTCGCGCGTTCGAACTCGGGCACCAGTGCCTTGTACGCCGCCGTCAATCCGCCCGAGATCATGACACGAACTTCGGCGGCGGAGACTGCGCCTGACAGCGCGAGGGTGATGACGAGGCCGAGCGTGAGTGTGCGGAAAGTTGGGGGTAGCGGTCGCATGGTCAGTCCTCCCGGGACGTCTCTTGAGCGGACGTCGTTGTGCAGATGTTAGAGCGCAAAGCGCGACGCGGCTACCTCAAATGAAGTGGCCGCTCATGCGAGCGATACAGCCTTCCTGGTTGCACGTTACGCCTAAGGTCTAGTTCCACGGGTGGCGCACCTTCGGGCACAAAAGCGTGCGGCACGACTGCGACAAAACAAAAATCAAGGGCAACGGAGGACAATGATGGGCAAGCTCTCTTGGCGCTGGTGGTCACGAAACAAGGACAAATCCGTCGGTGGGGCGGAGCGCTCGCCGGATAAGTTCGAAGGCGGGGATCGGCGTCACCTGCTGCAGGCGCTTTCCGCGATCGCCGGCAGCGGCGCTTTGGCTGCGATGTCGCAACCCGCTGAAGCCAAGGATGCGAGCGAGCTGCCGCCGCCCAAGCGGGCGCTGACCGGCCGCGACGCAGCCGGCAAATCGGTGTTCAAGTCCTTCGACGTCACGTCCAAGGTCGTGGAGATCGACAACAACCCGGGACTGACATTCTACGAACTCTACATGACCGAGGGCGTGCCAAAACTCACCGGCCTCGAGCCCGATCCGATGCTCAAAGGCACGATCGGCTTTCCGGGCCCCGGCGGCACGATGTTTCGCCTGATCTCCTATCCGCCGAGGCGGCCCGAAGGCTATAAACCACCGCCCGGCGCCACGTTCGAGAGCGGGCTGAAGGAATTGTCGGACAAGCTCCCCGGCATGGGTGACGTGTTCGACCGCTCCGCGCCGGGCATGCACACGTCAGACACCATCGATTACGGCGTCGTGGTTCGTGGCGAGATGACACTGGAACTGGACGACGGACAGAAGGTGCATTTGCGCCAGGGCGATTGCATCGTGCAGAACGGCACACGGCATCGCTGGCGCAACCCGTTGCCGGAGCCTTGCCTGATGGCCTTCATCTCGGTTGGCGGCAAGCGCGGCTAGGACGTCCGCCGTAACCTCACACTTCGATGCAAAGCCATGTTCCGCTTGTAGATGATGTCACTCCGTATTTGCCCGGAATCCACAACAGACCGGGCCTGCGCTATGAAAATTGCCGGAGCAGGATTTCATCACTTGAAAATTTAACGGCGGCCGCTGACATCACTCAGCGGCCCTTTTATTTTGGGAACCCCGTTTGCTTGGGAACCCGCCAGGGAAGCCGGTTCCGCCCGTGCAACCTTTGTTGCGCCACTCCTATTTCACCTTGTCCTGCGACACATCCATGATCATCCGCGCCGACAGATAAAGCCGCGGCACGATGGTCTCCAGCTTGACGTATTCGGCGTCGTTGGAGTGGGCGCCGAAGCCGCTGAGGCCAAAGCTCTCGATCACGGCGGCCTTGGTCTTCAGTGCGGCGAACGCGGCGTCGGTACCGCCGCCGGTGGCGACGTCGAGCACCTTCATTGGCACCCCGATTTCCTCGTAAATCGCAACACCGTGGGCCGCCAGGCGGCGCGAGGCAGGCGTGGCTTCCAGCGGTGGGCGGCGCACTTCGAACCGGAGCTGCACCTTGGCGTCGGCGATCCGTTGCGTCTTGATGCGTTGCTGCAGGGTCGCCTCCAGCTCGATGAAGTCAGACACTTTCAGCGCCCTGGCGTCACCCTGCGCGGCGGCCTGTGCCGGGATCACGTTGCGGTTGGTGCCGGCCTGCGACACCGTCCAGTTCAGGCTCAGGCCATGGTCGCGCCGCGACAGGTCGCTCAATTGCAGCATTTGGTGCGAAAGCTCGTACAGCGCGTTGACACCCTTGTCCGGCGCAGAGCCGGCGTGCGAAGCCTTGCCGTCCACCGTCAAATACGCGGCGCCGATGCCGCTGGTGGCGAGGCGCAGGCTGCCGTCGATTCCGCCGCCCTCATAGGAGAACACCGCGTCCTGTTCGCCCGCCATGCGGGTGATGGTGCTGCGCGAGGCCGGCGAGCTGATCTCCTCGTCGCCGTTGATCAGCACGGTCAGCGTGCCGTAATCCGTGAACTTGAGTTTTTGCAGCATCGCCACCGCGTGCAGGATGACGGCGATGCCCTGCTTGTCGTCGGCGATGCCGAGCCCATAGGCGCGCTCGCCGTCGATGCGGAACGGCTGATCCTTCAGCATGCCGCGCAGATACACCGTGTCCATGTGGGCGATCAGCATGACCTTCCTGGTGCCGGTCCCCTTGAACTCGGCATGCACCATGGCGCCCGGCTTTTCCGGCGTGTCGTCCATCCGGAAGATATCGGTGGGCTGGATGATCTCGACCTTGCCGCCCAGTTGGGTCAGCCGATCGCCGATCAACGCCGCCAGCCGGGCCAGGCCCTCGGCATCCTTGCTGCCGGACTCGATGTTGACGAGGTCGCGCAAGGTGTCGAGCAGCGGGGCTTTTTCCTGCTGCGCCAGTTCGTGGATGCGCGCGTCCGGCGCAGCCCGCGCGGAGACCGCAGACACGGCCAGGGCGCAGACGACGATACAGGCGAGGGGAAAGCGGGCGGGACGTGGCATGGCAAGCCTTTCATGACGGGAATTACGGCTGCTGAATTAGAGAACTACAGAATTGCAGGCCGGTGCACGTTATCAGCCGTTGTCCGTTTGGTGCACCGTCACGTAATCCGGGGACGATCCCAAAAGCGCTTAGCTCAGTTCCTTTAGTCCAGCGGGTGTTTCGATCTGCGCACGATACCGAAGCCTGGGACCTCGCCCGATGGCAGGCGGGCGGTCCACCATCATGGCGCGGTACAGCGCCTCCACCGCGGCGGGGTCCGGATGTTCGAGCGTGAAGGATCGCAATCGCGCACCTAGATCGGCAATTGTGGCCATCGCGCGAGGCTTGCCACGCCTGTCGATAATGGAGGGAGCCGCCCCGTCGAGAGGAAGCGAGCCGTCGTCCGGAATGGCGAAGTCGAAAGATGAATTGATCGCTGGAAGCGGGACCTTCTCGCCGAAAACGGCTTCGCGGCCTGCAATAATTGCGTCGATTGCGTCAGTTCTCGCGACCCAAGCTCGCAAGCGCCGGCCTTCATCCCAATCGGACCTGACCGCTTTCTGATCGTCCAGACCGAACCAGCACGGGCGGTCCGGCCTATCAGCCTCGGGATCGAGCGCCACGATTTCGAGATAAATCGTGTCCCCGAGCTGGAGCAGGTGGTTGTAGGTGCCCATGTACGCATGGCGTTGCCCAAACGGTACATCGAGATCAAGGCAGGTTCGAACGTGCGAGACGCCCTCGGGCAGGGATGGAGCAATGACGCAAATGTGGTCGAGCTTCAGCATTTCTCGGCGATGCGTTGCGGCGGACGTGAACTATGGTCTCTTGCTTCCCAGGGTGCAACAGCCCCGCACCGGACCGGCATCTTGGGAAGTGAAGATAGGAGATTGCGATGGATGATCAAGCCGTGCGGGCTGCGCTGCAGCGGCATTGGGAGGCGTCGGATGCGAGCGATTTCGAGGTCGAACACGAAATCTACCGCGAGGATGCGGTGCTTCATTATCCGCAATCCGGCGAGGGGATCCGCGGCCGGCGCAACATTCAGGAGAGCCGAACCGTCCAGCCGAACACGAAGCGTTTTGCGATCCGGCGCATGATCGGCAGCGGCGATCTCTGGGTCACCGAATTCGTGCTCAGCTATGACGGCATCCCGTCTTACGTCGTGAGCATCATGGAATTCCACGACGGATTGGTCGCCAACGAAACGCAGTATTTCGCCGACCGGTTCGAGCCAGGACCCTCGCGAGCTCATCTTGTCGAGCGAGAGCAATTGCGGTGACGGTGCGGAGAGCGGGCAAACCGGCTCAATCCGCCCGACTCGCTGAACGGTTGCGCTGAGGTGCGCACGCTCGTGCGCTCCCGTGCGCATGCGCGGGGTCTCCGCAATCATACGGGCGAAAATCGCTGGCTGCGTGTCATTGCCGTGAATATTGTACGAGTGCCGCCAAATGAGGCGGTGTGAAGTGGGTTCGACGCCATGACGCAAAAGATCAAAGAGCATAGGTGTACCGCCTGCAATGGAACGGGATTTCCCGTGGTGAAGCAGCCGGTGCTGGCAACGCGCAAGATCTACCCGGCGAAGTGCGAGGCGTGTGCCGGCAAGGGAAGAATCACGGACGACTGAACTCAGCGGGCTTAGCCCGGATGGGCCCACGGGTCGCGCGAATGCGCGCCCGATGACAGGCCGCGAAACGTCAGGGCTTTTGCTGTGCCGAGGATTCAGTCGGCGCCCATGCCCGGGAATCCCGGCAAAAACTTCAAAAGTTCCAGCTCGAACAAGATCCCGTGTTCAGGGTTATCCCTGCAACGCAGGAGATCACCATGAACGACAAATCCAGCCAGAAAGCCGACCAAGGCATTGTGCTCGATGAAAAAGCCCAGGAACAACCGAAAGATAAGGAGCGGGCCCAGACGGTGCATAAATCCGAACCGGGACACATGCCGCGGCAGCCGGTAAAGAAGGACGACGCGCCGCAGCCGCTGAGCGAGAAGAGCGGCTTCTAGAGCGTTTTCGAGCGAAGTGGATATCGGTTCGCGTGAAGAAAACGTGTCAAAACAAGAGTCCAGAGCTTCGGTTCTGATTCAATCAGAACCGATAATGTTCTAGAATCCGCTGGTGGCGCGCAAGCGAAGGGACACGCCATGGCCAACAACACTGCCACCGCGAAGAACACGATTTGCCTGTGGTACGACAAGGACGCAGAAGCCGCTGCCCGCTTTTACGCCGAAACTTTTCCCGACAGCGCCGTGAGCGGCGTCCATCGCGCACCCAGTGATTATCCTTCCGGCAAGAAGGGCGACGTGCTGACGGTGGAATTCACCGTCGCCGGCGTCCCCTGTATTGGCATCAACGGCGGCCCCGCGTTCAAGCAGAACGAAGCCTTCTCGTTTCAGATCGCCACCGACGATCAGCAAGAAACCGATAGCTACTGGAATGCCATTGTCGGCAATGGCGGCCAGGAGAGTGCGTGCGGCTGGTGCAAGGACAGATGGGGCGTTTCCTGGCAGATCACGCCGCGCGTGCTGACGGAGGCGATGGCGGCCGGCGGCGCTGAAGCCAAGCGCGCATTCGACGCCATGATGAATATGAAAAAGATAGACGTCGCCGCGATCGAGGCGGCGCGGCGCGGTTGAGGTTCATCACAGCAGGCACCGCCGAGCCAGTGCCTCGGTTGGACTCGGTCGCCAGGGCCGTTTTGACCGTAGCAGACGCGCCCCTCGCATTGGACTTGAGGGTTGGCATCGAAGGTGCCGCCTTCGCATTTTGCAGCATCCTGGTGGGGCGGGCCTAAGCCCCGTCGCCGAGCAGCGGCACGATCCAGAAAGCGCCTCGCCATTAAGATTACGTCTTAACTAATAGTTAAGTATGCGTTTGCGGCCACGAAAGGCCCGACCTAGCGTGCGCAGGATCGCTGCTCAGTAACCAACGAATGGGTGAGTGCCATGACCTATGGAAGACACGGGACGCTGATCGCATCTCTCGGTGTATTGGTGCTTGTCCTTGCCGCGAGCGAGACAGTTGCGGAGGGAGTAGCGCGCGGCGGGTTGATGGCTCCGCCGCGTCCGAGTGTTCCAACGCCACATCACTATCTCCGTTCAAGAGGGGGATACTGGCCGGCAGGCGGGGGCGTCTTCTACGGTTTACCGAATGACGAACCGACGGTAAATATTGTGCCGCCGCCGAAGACATCGGACGACCTCCGCTACACGTGCGTATATGATATTCCTTGGGACTACGTACATCGGTGTCCGCAGCCTCGGGAATAGCTTTCAAAGCGTCTGATATGTGCCGAGCCTGCCCCGTGCAAAGCACCGGCGCTCGGCGAACTGCGTCGCCTTCCTCCTCAGAGGGGCGTTGGCCATCGTCACGAGGGGCGGGGCGCGGTGGACGCGCATTCCGCGGTCATCGTCCGCGAAGGCGGACGATCCAGTATTCCAGAGACGTCAATGGATAGAACCGAGAGGCTGCGGCGTACTGGATCACCCGCCTTCGCGGGTGATGACAATTGTGGACATCATTGCCTGCGAAAAACGCAAA
Organism: Bradyrhizobium sp.; assembly: GCA_050726155.1. Lineage (GTDB taxonomy): Bacteria > Pseudomonadota > Alphaproteobacteria > Rhizobiales > Xanthobacteraceae > Bradyrhizobium. The sequence continues at coordinate 3,512 of JBOHIT010000527.1, read as the reverse complement.
GCGCTTGTGCTAGGGAGCGTTAGCGACGAAGCAATCCACGCTTTGGTTACGCAGCGCTATGGATTGCTTCGCTTCGCTCGCAATGACGTGGAGAGATGTCCCTTCACGAATTCACATGCACAAAGTCCCGCAGCAGCGGATAGATTTCGTTGTTCCAGCGCTTGCCCGAGAACACGCCGTAATGGCCGACGCCGGCCTGCATATGGTGGACCCGGCGATAGGCGCGTACGCCGGTGCAGAGGTCCTGGGCAGCCAGGGTCTGGCCGATCGAGCAGATGTCGTCCTTTTCGCCTTCGACCGTCATCAGGCCCATGCGCTTGATCGAGGCCGGGTTCACCGGCCTGCCGCGGTGCATCAGCTTGCCCATCGGCAGTAGATGCTCCTGAAACACGTCGCGGACGGTCTCGATATAAAACTCCGCGGGCAGGTCCATCACGGCGAAATATTCGTCGTAGAAGGTCTTGATGATCTCGGCTTTCTCGGTCTCGCCCTTGGCCAGATGCTGGGCCAGATCGATATGCTGCTTGATGTGGCGTTCGAGATTCATCGAGACGAATGCGGTGAGCTGTACGAAGCCGGGATAGACTTGGCGGAACGCGCCCTTGCATTGCAACGGCACGTAATTGATTAAATTCTCCTCGAACCATTTGATCGGCTTGCTCTTGGCAAAATCGTTGACCTTGGTCGGCAGGATGCGGGTGTCGATCGGCCCCGCCATCAGCGTCAGCGTCGCCGGCCGCGCCGGGTGATTTTCCTCCGACATCACGGCCGCCGCGGCCAGCGCCGATACCGAGGGCTGGCAGATTGCCACCATGTGCGAGCGCGGCCCCATCTTGTCGAGGAAGTCGATCAGATGGTCGGTGTAGTCCTCGAGGCCGAAGCGGCCGGCGTTGAGCGGAATGTCGCGCGGGTTGTGCCAGTCGGTGATGTGGACGTCATGGTCCTGCAGCAAGGTCTTCACGGTGCCGCGCAGCAGTGTCGCGAAATGCCCGGACATCGGCGCCACCAAAAGCAGTTTTGGCTGCTCCGGCGCATTCTCCTTCTTGAAGCGCAGCAGCGAGCCGAACGGCGTCGAATAGACCACCTCCTCGGTCACATCCAGTTCCTGGTTGCCGACCATCACCTTGTCGATGCCATAGGCCGGCCGCGTATAGGTGAGCGAGGTGCGCGAGATCAGTTCGAGTGCCGCGGCGAGCCGTCCGAACGCCCTGTCGGAAACGCCTTGCGGCACGAAATTGAGATATTTGAGCGCCGATGCGGCCCCGGTGCGCCATGGCGCCGTGAGGTCCATATGGTTCTGATAAGCTTGGTACATCAATGACATCATACGCATCCGCCCTTGCCCGATGGTGCCATGCAATATCGAAGCCAAAGCGGGGGTACGCCGCCCGAAAAACTGGCACGTGGCTTGCTGCTTATTCGGGGATGCATAGGTGGTGGGCGGCGGCGCACTGGCGCAGCCGTCCACTCGGCCATGCGGTAGACGTTCAGGCGTGAGGGAAGGCCTATGGCGAAAGCGACACTGACCATCAGCAGCAAGAACTATTCGTCCTGGTCACTGCGGGGCTGGCTCCTGACCAAATTTTCCGGGCTGGAGTTCGAGGAGGTCGTGACCGCCCCCGACGACGCGTCGGCGCGGGCTGAAATCCTGCTGCTGTCGTCATCGATTCTGGTGCCGTGCCTGCGGCACGAGGGGGCCACCGTCTGGGACACGCTGGCGATCGCGGATTATCTCAACGAGATCATGCCGAATTCGGGCCTGTTGCCCGCGGACCGTATTCAACGGGCGCATTGCTGGTCGATTTGCGGTGAAATCCACTCCGGCTTCACCACGCTGCGGGCCTCATTGCCGGTGAATCTCAAGGGGCATTTCCCGGGCTTCAAGATCTGGTCGCGGGCGCAGGCCGATATCGACCGGGTCTGCACCATCTGGCGCGAGTGCCTGGCTGAGTCCGGCGGACCGTTCCTGTTCGGCGAACGCACCATGGCGGACGCCATGTATGCCCCGGTGGTGACCCGCTTCATGACCTACGACGTGAAGCTCGAGCCGAAGCTTGCGACCTACGCCAAGACCATCATGGCGATGCCCGAGATGCAGGAGTGGATCGAAGCCGCCAAGGCCGAGCCCGCCGACATCGAGGAACTTGAGGTCGAATATTAGGCAGCATGCGCCGCGCGCTGCCCGTTTGACGGGCTCAAGCACGGGGAGCGGTGCTTAAAGCCCGTGCCGTTGCGGATGCCGCGGCGCTGATATCAGCGATGCAATAATGACCCGATGGAAATCGCGGGTCGTGGATTGAACTCTCCCGCAACCGCTTCGGGGTGTTTTCGGCGGCGGGCGTCGCAATCGCCGCGGTGCAGCGCGACTGGCGCGGATTTCGCATAGCACCGTGCAGCCGTGAACGCGATGATGCGACGCTGCCGAAAATTTGGACGCCTTGCGTGGTCGCGATCTCGCGAACAGGAACCGTGGAGGCTTCAATGAATCAGACTGCCATCATCAGCAAATTCTGCCACGTCAAACCGGGCGGGTGACGCCATGTCATCTCCCGAGGAGTTAACCTACGTCGTCGGCCGCTGGCTGTGGCCCTTTGTCGTCATCCTGTATGTGGGGCGTCGCCTGGGGTTCTGGCCGATATCTAGCCGTGAACAACGGAGTACAGCGCTCAACCAGTGATTCGGGCGCGGTTCGTTCCACCACCGTTCTGAAGGTTAAGAACACGCTGGGTACCGTCGCATTCTGGCACAATGCGCCGGCTGTCGTTGTTCATGAGGCCACGCCCGTCCGCGGCAACCGCCAGCCGACCACGGTGGCTTCGAGTGCACCGCCGGTTCTGTCATTGCGCCATTGGCCGTCGATCCAGCGGCAGGCAAAGGGCAGTTGATAGGTTCCGCTGTGATCCTCGCAAAGTACTTCCACCGGCCGGTCCGGCGGCGGTTCCCCGCTGCCGTCGAATTGCGCCAGCCGCTTCTCACGCGTTGCCATCCAGTCAAACTCCACTGCCGCAGCCGCCCGTGTGGGCCTGCGGCTAAATCCGTTCCATGTAAGGCCGACAGCACAGCGCCTGAATGAGGTATCAGTATGGTATCCAGGCGGGCGGCAGCCTGCGCCGCGCAAATTGCCGTGATAGAACGTCAGGGCACGCCGACCGCTCCTTCAGTGAGGAATAGATGAACGCTATCCGGTCCACCTTCACTGTGTCTGCGCTCCTGCTCGTTTCCCTTGCTGCCGTTCACGCGCAGGACGTTCCAGGCATCGAGATCTGCACCGTCGAAAAAACCATGGAGCGGCGCACGAGCTGCCTGCAGAGCAATGTCGATTTCCTGCAGAAGACCATCAACAAGCTCACGCAGGACCATCAGCAGAAGATCGACGCCGCCAATCGGCAGATCGAAGCGCTGAAGAGCGCGATGGTGAGTACCCAGAAGATCGTCGCCGATCTGCAAAAGGCGGTTGAGGATGCGAAGAAGGCCGCAGTCCCGCCGGCGAAAGACGCTGCGCCGGCAACAAA
>JBOHIT010000526.1:0-7189 GCA_050726155.1 Bradyrhizobium sp. | reverse complement strand
GTAATAGGTGTTGCCCTGCTCGTCCTGGCCGACCAGTTCGCCAAACCGCCACGTCCACAATTGCGTGCCGAAAGTCTGGCCATTCCACCAGGTGAATATTTTCAGCAGAAACAGCTTCATGAGGGTTTGCCGGTTCGAGAGAACGTTACGCCGTGATGCCATCGGTGCGGCCGATTGTCCAGACGCCTGCGGCAGTTGCGGCGACACCCGGCCAGAACCGGTTTGTGCCTGCTTTTGGCGGCCATTTGTCGCGGAAAGCCGGCGATCTGTTCATTCTGCGTACAGTTCCTATCTGACAGTCTGAGCGCTGCGCACGATAGGTGCGCGGGCTCGGGAACGTCCGCCCCCTGAAATGGTTAGGCCGTAACCCGTAGATGGAGCCAACAATGATCAGTATGAAGGTTTTAGGTGCTGCAGCCGCGTTAGCGCTGGTGGCAATTCCGGTCGCAAGCTTTGCCCAAGGCGGTCCGGTGATCCCGCGCTTGGGCGGTGGTGTCGGCGGCGGACCCGCTCCCATCGTTTACGGCAATAACAGTGCAGCCAATGTGCGGATTGGCGGCGGCGGCGCACCCCCATCGCGGGTTGGCGGCGGTGGCGTACCCGGTCCCCGGATTGGCGGTGGCGGCGGTGGCGGATATCGCGGTGGCTATGGCGGCGGTGGATATCGCGGCGGTGGCGGCTATTACCGCGGCGGCGGATATGGTGGCGGCTACCTTCCCGGAGCGGTCGCTGGCGCCGTGATCGGCGGCGCGATCGCCTCGCAGGGCTATTATGGCGGCCCCGGCTATTACGCGCCCAGCTATTATGACGACGGATATGTCGATGACGGCGTGGTGGCGGTGGCCCCCGGCGGCGACGACGATACCTACTGCAGGCAGCGGTATCGGTCCTACGATCCGCGATCCGGCACCTATCTCGGCAATGATGGCCTGCGGCACTCCTGCCCGTAACGCGATCCCGATGACGTGAATTTCAAGAGCGGCGCATTCCGGTGCGCCGCTCTTTTGTCGTAGCGTTGTCAAGCGAAGCGGCGACCCGGTTCGCGCAAAGAAAACGCGTCAAAAAAATTATGACCGCAACGCCACCGCGACGCCGCCGAGCGTGATCACCAGGGCCGAGATCTGGCGCAAGCCGAGCGGCTCATGCAGGATCGCGGCCGCCGCGAGCACGCCGACCACCGGCACCAGCAAGGTGCCGATCGAGGCGGTCGCCGCCGGCAATCGCTCGAGGGCGGCAAACCAGCAGACGTAACACAGGCAAAACTGCACCAAGGTCATCTGCAGCATCGACGCCCAGCCGACCACCGAGAGCGCCGAAAGCTGGGGCTGCTCGATGACCAGCCCGACGATCGCCACGGGGAGGCAGCCGAGGCCGACCTGCCAGGCGGCCAGCGACAACGGCGGCATCGCCAGCGGAAAATGCTTGGTCAGCACGGTACCCAGCCCGACGCACACCGCACCCGTCAGCGCGAACAAGATGCCCGGCAGCTTTTCGAAACTGGCCTCGATGCCATTGCCGCCGATCAAGACCGCAATGCCCACAAGCGCGACCAACAAGGAAAGCGCACGGAGCAATGACAGCCGCTCGCCGAGAATCGGCCTCGCCAGGAACGCCACCCAGACCGGGATCGAAATGCCCAGCACCGCGGCCTCGCTGGCGCTCAGCCACAACAGCGCAAGCCCCATGAAAGCGGTCCAGCCCCCAATCGACAGCGTCGAGACCAGCAGGAGGCGCAACCACATGCCCCGCGGCACGCTCAGCCGCTGCTGCCGCGCCAGCGCGATCAACGCGAGCGCACAGGCGCCGACGATGCCGCAAAGGCCGCGCGACGACAACGGCGGCCACTCCGTCAGCAGATGTTTCATGATCGGGAAGTTGAGGCCCCACCCCACCGAGGCGATCGCGAGCACGATGAAGCCGAGCGGCGATGCTCGGGGACGACCCGCTTGGCGAGGTACAGGCATGGCGGGCTTAGTTCCGGAACCGGGGACGCATTTGTTTCTTGTTCTGACACAGACTATCGGAATTCGCTTCTAGGCAAATCTCATATGCACTGTATCATACAGACGACTTGTCGACGTTCCGACTTAATCGTTTTCGGGGCCGTGCGAGTCGTCGACCGCAGCCCGAGCAAAAGGAATCATCGTGCCGCGCGTTCTCGTGGTCGATGACGACCCGATGGTGCGTGTCGCCATCGAGGTTTGTCTGCAGCGTGAGGGTATCGAGGTCACCGTTGCCGACGGTGGTGAGGCCGGGATGCGGGCCCTCGAAGGATGCGAATTCGACGTGATGCTGGTCGACGTCTTCATGCCGCATATGCACGGCTTTGAATCCATTCGGATGTTCCATGAGCGCCGGCCCGAGGTTCCGATCATCGCGATGTCCGGCTACACCTTCTCCAATACCGAACGCGCGCCGGATTTCCTGCGGATGACCATCGAACTCGGCGCGGCATGCTGCCTGCGCAAGCCGTTCACCCCCAACGCGCTGTTGACCAGCGTCAATGAATGCCTCACCAGATCAGTACCGTCCGCGCGGCTCTCGAAATGAAGAACTAGATGAAATAAAAGCGTCAATGCCTTCGCAGCGTATCATCCTCGGAATTGGCCTCGCGATCCTCCTCGTTATCGGTGCTGCCTCGATCGGTCTGGACCTGAAGTCGCGGACCGAGACGGCATCAGTCGACCACGCGCTCGAGGTGTTGAGGCGGATTTCGGATATCCGTCCCCTGCTTCGCCGCGCCGAAAGCGCGGCACGCGGCTTTGCGCTGACCGGCAATCCCGCTTTTGTGAAGGAATATCAGCAGTCCAGCGACGCCATCCTGCCGGCCTTCGATGACCTGATCAATACGGTCAAGGGCAACCCCGGCGAGACCCAACTGCTCGAGGAAGCCAAGGCGCTGGTGAGCCGCCAGATTGCGACCGGCGGCGAGTTGATCAGGCTTCGGAACGCCGGCGACCAGGCGGCAATGGCCGCCCTGCTGGCCAATACCGAGGATGGCACGGCGACAGAGACGATCGCGGTCAATCTTGCAAAGACCGTCGCCGAGGAACGCCGGCTGCTGGTGATGCGCCGCGCCGAATCCGAAACCAACGGCAAGTTCCTGCTGGCGATCGATCTGGCCGGGGTAGCGCTGATCCTGGTCCTTGCGACCGTGCTTACGCTCTCGGCCCGCCGCTCGAGCCGCGAGTTGCAGGACACGATTACCGCAACCAAGGCCACCAACGAGGCGCTGGAGGCCGCGGTCGCCGAGCGGACCGAGCATCTGGTCAAGGCCCATGAAGAGCTCCGGCATTCCACCGCGGTGATCCAGAATACCTTCAACAGCGTGGCCGAAGGCGTGCTAGTGCTCGACGCCCGCGGCCAAGTGCTGTTCTCGAACGTGGCCGCCAAGAAAATGCTCGGCCACCAGGACGGCGTGTCCGTCCGCGACATCCAGAAGCGGAGCGTCGGCTACCGCGCCGACGGCGTCACCCGGTTGACGGGCCGCGAAATGCCGTCGGCGCAGGTGCTGCGCGGCGAGCCGTTCGATGAGCAGGAAATCGTGCTCCGCCCGGCCGACGGCAGCCCGGTGCAGCATCTGGTGGTCTCCGGCCGTCCGCTGCGCGATGCCGCCGGCGCCATCAGCGGCGCGGCGCTGGTCTACCATGACGTCACCGCCTGGCGCGAAACCGAGCGCAAGCTGCAGCAGTCGCAAAAGCTCGACGCCATCGGCAAGCTCACCGGCGGCGTCGCGCATGACTTCAACAACATGTTGACCGTGATCACCGGCACCACCGAAACGCTGGTCGCGGGCCTTGGCGATCACCCGACGCTGAAGAAGACCGCCGAACTGATCGATGTCGCGGCCGAACGCTGCAGCGAATTGATCCAGCACCTGCTGGCCTTCGCCCGCCGCCAGCCGCTGCAGCCGCGCAACGTCGACATCAACGGCACCGTGCTCGACATCGCCAAACTGCTGCGCCCTACCCTTGGCGAGCAGATCGAGATCGACTCGATCCTCGAGCAGGAAGTCGCCGCCGCCCATATCGACGCCTCGCAGCTCGCCAACTCGCTGCTCAACATGGCGATCAACGCCCGCGACGCCATGCCCGAGGGCGGCAAGCTGCTGCTGGAGACCCGCAACGTCGTGCTCGACGAGGCCTATGCGCAGGCCAATCCCGGCGTGCTGCCCGGCCCTTACGTGATGCTGGCGGTCAGCGACACCGGCACCGGCATGTCGAAGGAAGTGCAGGACAGGGTGTTCGAGCCGTTCTTCACCACCAAGGAAGTCGGCAAGGGTTCCGGGCTCGGCATGAGCATGGTCTACGGCTTCGTCAAACAGTCCGGCGGCCATGTCCGGATCTACAGCGAGGAAGGCCACGGCACCACGATCAAGCTGTATCTGCCGCCGGCGCGCGGACAGGCCACGGCGGCGGTCGCGGCGGCGTCGCCGCTGGTCGGCGGCAGCGAGACAATTTTGGTGGTGGAAGACGATGAGTTGGTGCGCAACTTCGTCGCCACGCAATTGCAGAGCCTCGGCTACCAGACCCTCGATACATCAGACGGCCCGTCAGCGCTGCAGGCGGTGAAGAACGGCGTGCAGTTCGACCTGCTGTTCACCGACGTGATCCTGCCCAACGGAATGACCGGCCGGCAGCTCGCCGACGAGGTCGCCAAGCAGCGCCCCGGCATAAAGGTGCTCTATACCTCGGGATATACCGACAACGCGATCGTGCACCAGGGCCGGCTCGATCCCGGCGTGCTGCTGCTGAGCAAACCCTATCGCAAGTCGCGCCTGGCCAAGATGATCCGCCAGGCGCTGACGGGCACCGCGGGCTAGCACGACGCGTTCTCTAACGGGTTGTTCCTCTGGGCGTCAGAATAGCGTCGATTCTGACGCGGCAGCTTTTCCTGTTGCTGACCAGGTCCGGCTTCTGGTCCAGAACATTCAAGAGGAGCACCCCGGCCTCGCGCCCGATGCGGGCTCCATCGACCGCCACCGTGGTCAGGGCCGGTGTGCAGCACCTGGAGACCTCGAAATCGCCGAACCCGACCACGGCCAATTGCGAAGGCACTTGCAAACCCAATGCCTGAGCCTCCATGAGAACGCCGAACGCGCATGGATCGGAAACACACACGATCGCATCGATATCGGGCCACCGCTTCAGCATTTGCGGAAGCGCTGCGCGGCCTTCCAGCATGCTTATCGGAGGCGGTGCCTGATCGTGAAGGCGAACCAGGCCGAGCTTAAGCTTTTCGATTTCACGGACAAATCCCGTCCGACGGCGCGCGCCCCGCGTTCCCTCGTCGTCGGTCTCACCGAGATAGGCGAGACGACGGTAGCCGCGCTCGGCAAGGAAGCGAACAACTCCACCCGCAACGTCCTCGTTTGAAAACCCGACGACGTTATCGATCGGTCTTGCGGGCCAGTCCCAGAGCTGCACGATCGGAATACCGGACTCCCGCATCAGCTTGCGGGACCGTGGCGAATGGCCGTCGGAAATGACGACGATCGCTTCCGGACGGCGTTGCAGCAACTCGGTCAATAGCCGTTCTTCGCGCTTCGTCTCATAATTGGTGTAGCCGATCAGAATCTGAAGCCCCGCCTCCTCCAGCGTTTGCGCCAGCGCATGAACCGTCTCGGCCAGGGGCCGGTTGTTCAGCGACGGCGCCAGCACCGCAACAAAGCCCGACCGTTTCGAGGACAAGCTGCCCGCAATCTGGTCGGGGACATAACCAAGCTCCTTTACCACCTCCAGAATTCGCCGGCGCGTTGCCGGCGACACGACACCATCGTGCTTCAGTGCGCGCGACACGGTCATCGCCGAAACGCCGACCGCACGTGCAACATCTTCCATTTTTATGCGGGGCATTCACACCTCGTACCGGCCGTTTCCAATAACAGCATGCAGTCACTTGCGGAAGGGCGCCGGTTTATGTTATCGATAACATAGCTTAAAATAAGCAACCGACGCAAACGTCGCGAGACTAACGGGAAACGCAACGGTCCGGGGCAACCCGGACATCAGGAGGAATCGATGAAGATTTCGCGTCGCACGGCCCTCAAAGCCGGGCTTGGATCAGCGCTGGCGACATTGCCGCTTCCCTATGTCGCGCAGGCCGCCGGCACCGATTGGTCGAAGCTCAAGGGGCAAACCATCGTTGTCAATTGGCCGTCGCATCCCCATTACGATATCGCCAAGAAGCTGATCCCGGAGTTCACGGCGGCGACCGGCATCAAGGTCGAACTCGATGAAATGCAGTACCTGCGGATGAAAGATGCTCAGGTGCTGCAGATGTCGAAACCGCAGGGCGACTACGATGTCATCGTTTACGTCATCATGTGGAAGACCGAGTACGTCCAGCGCAATTTCCTGACCGAACTTGCGCCGATGTTCGCGAACGATGCTCTCGCGATGAAGGACTACAACAAGGACGATATTATCACAGCCTACTATGAAGGACTTGGTCTCGTCGGCGGTCCCCGGGGTTATTTGCCCGGTCCGGGAGCCAAGCTGTACGGCCTCCCCTACGGAGCCGAATGCAGCGTGCTGGCATATCGGAAGGACATTTTCGCCAAGCACAATCTGGCGCCCCCAAAAACCTACGACGACATGTTGGCCGCCGCCCGCACGGTGAAGGAAAAGGAACCGGGCATGGGCGGATTGACACAGCGTGCACAGGCCGGTCATCAGGTCACGGCCGGCTGGCTGATGCACCTCACGCCCTATGACGGCCTGGTCATCGATAACAAATTCGAACCTCGGGTGTCCGATCCGGCGGCGATCAAGGCGACCGAAGTGTACAAGGAATTCATCGACACCGGTCCGGCGGGAGCCGCATCTTTTGATTTCGGGCAGTGCATGAATTCGTTCCTGCAGGGCCAATCGGCGATGTACTGCGACAGCATTTCCATCTTCGGTCCGGCGCGCGATCCCGCCAAATCGAAGGTCACGGAAACCGTCGGCTACGTCGTTCATCCCAAGGCGACCAAATATTCGGGTGAACTTGGCGGCTTCGGCCTCGCCATTCCGAAGAACTCCGCCAAGCGCGAAGCGGCTTTTGCTTTCATGCAATGGATGACGGCGGCACAGCAGGATGTCCGGGTCACCGCCCAGGGCGGCCAACCCACGAGGTGGTCGACGCTGGATCATCCGGATGTCAAAAAAATCTATCCCGTGGAAGTCTATCGCGAATGCCTCAAGAT
>JBOHIT010000525.1:0-17217 GCA_050726155.1 Bradyrhizobium sp. | reverse complement strand
GCGCCTCGCCGCGATGTCGCAATATGTTGCCGAGAAGGATTGAAACAAATGGCCAGTCAAAAGAGCCGCGTGCTGCATCGTAGTCTGCGTGAGACCCCACCCAGGGCCGTCGGCGGCGAGGGCGTGTGGCTGATTGCCGAAGACGGAAAACGGGTTCTGGACGCGTCCGGCGGGGCCGCCGTTTCCTGCCTCGGCCATCAGCATCCACGCGTGCTGGAAGCGATGTCCCGTCAGGCTTCGAAGCTGGCCTATGCCCATACCGGTTTCTTCTCGTCGGAACCGGCGGAAGCGCTGGCCGAGCATCTCGTCGGCGAGGAACCCGGCGGGCTCGCCTATGCCTACTTCGTCAGCGGTGGATCGGAAGCGATCGAAGCCGGCATCAAACTGGCACGGCAGTATTTTATCGAGCGCGGCGAACCGCAGCGCCGGCGCTTCATCGCCCGCCGCCAGAGCTATCACGGCAATACGCTGGGTGCGCTCGCCGCGGGCGGCAACGCCTGGCGGCGCGAGCCCTATGCGCCGTTGTTGTCGGACGCTTTCAGCCATGTAACGCCGGCCTTCGCCTATCATGAAAAGCGCGACAGTGAATCCGAGGCGGCGTTTGTGGCGCGGCTGGCGGCTGAGCTGGAGGCCGAATTCCAGCGCCTCGGTCCCGACACGGTGGCGGCGTTTATCGCCGAGCCGGTGGTGGGTGCGACGGGCGGATGCGTGCCGGCGCCGGAGGGATATTTCCGCGCCGCACGCGACATCTGCAACCGTCATGGCGCGCTGCTCTTTCTCGACGAGGTGATGTGCGGTATGGGGCGCACCGGCACGCTGCACGCGTGGGAGCAGGAGGGCATTGCGCCCGATATCCAGGCTGTCGCCAAGGGATTGGGCGGCGGCTACCAGCCGATCGGCGCCATGCTCGCGAGCGGGCCAATCATCGACACCATCCGGCAGGGCTCGGGCGCGTTCCAGCACGGCCACACCTATCTCGCCCATCCGATAGCCTGCGCCGCCGCACTCGGCGTGCAGCAGGTGATCCGCGAGGAGCGCCTGCTCGACAATGTGAAAGTGCTCGGCGCGCATCTCGAGCGGCGGCTAACCGAGCGCTTCGGCAATCACCGCCATATCGGCGACATCCGCGGCCGCGGCCTGTTCCAGGCCATCGAACTGGTGGCCGATCGCGGCACGCGCACCCCGTTCGATCCGGCGCTAAAACTCCATCAGCGGATCAAAGCCGCCGCGTTCGAAGGCGGGCTGGCGTGCTATCCGATGGGCGGGACCGTGGACGGCCGTATCGGCGATCATGTCCTGCTCGCGCCGCCCTACATCGCAACGTCAGAGGATATCGACATGATCGTCGACCGATTGGGCCACGCCGTCGACGGCGCCTTGAAATCTGTTGGTCACTAGGGAGAGCAGAAATGAAGAGAATCATCATCGCTACAGGTTTGCTCGCACTGTCGTTCACGGCCGCGTCCGCGGCCACGCTGGATACGGTCAAGCAGCGCGGCACGCTGGTGTGCGGCGTCAGCGCCGGCTTTGCCGGTTTCTCGACGCCGGACTCGCAGGGCAATTACAAGGGCCTCGATGTCGACTATTGCCGCGCGCTGGCCGCGGCCGTGCTCGGTGATGCCGCCAAGGTGCGTTATGTCGCATTGACCGCGCAGAACCGGTTCACCGCGCTGCAATCAGGCGAAATCGACGTGCTCTATCGCAACTCCACGCAGACCTTTCTGCGCGGCGCCACGCTCGGCTTGCGGCAGGGCCCAGTCAACTTCTACGACGGCCAGGGTTTTGTCGTGAAGCGCGACCTCGGCGTCAAGGAGATCAAGGATCTGAAGGGCGCCACGGTCTGCGTCGCGCAGGGCACCACCCATGAAGTGACGCTCGGCGATTACGGCCGCGCCAACGGCATCGACTGGAAGCCGCTGGTGTTCGATCGCACCGATACGATGTACCAGACCTTCTTCGGCGGCCGCTGCGATGTCATGACCCAGGACGCCTCGGCGCTGGCGGGTGCGGTGACCACGGCAGCGCCGAATCCCGCCGATTATGTCGTGCTGCCGCAGACCATCAGCAAGGAGCCGCTCGGGCCGTTCACGCGCAACGGCGATGAAGTGTGGTCCGACATCATCACCTGGCTTCATTACGGCCTCGTCGAAGCCGAAGAACTCGGGGTGACAGCTGGTAATGCCGACGAAATGACCAAGTCCAGCACGCCAGCCATCCAGCGTCTGCTCGGTACCGCCGGCGATCTCGGCTCGCGGCTTGGCCTCGACAACAAATGGATGCTGCAGGCGATCAAGGCCGGCGGCAATTACAGCGAGATCTTCGAGCGCAATGTCGGCAAGGCCAGCCCGCTGAAGCTCGATCGCGGCCTCAACGCAACCTGGAACAAGGGCGGCCTGATGTACGCCGTTCCCTTTAAGTAAGGATCGCCGTTCAAGTAAGGATCGCCCTTCAAGTAATCCATTCAAGCAAAGGAGGGCGGCGGCGCACCCGGTTGACACTGGCAGCGCCGCCGCCACACTGAGACTTATGCGCATTACCCTGGTCCACGCCCTGAAACATTCGATTCAGCCGATCGAGGCCTCGTTCGCGAAACTTTGGCCCGACGCGCAGTTGATGAATCTGCTCGACGACAGCCTGTCGGCCGATCTCGCCCGCGATGGCAGGCTTACCGATGATATGACCGAGCGTTTCCTGAAACTCGGGCGCTATGCGGCCGACACAGGTTCCGATGCGATCCTGTTCACCTGTTCCGCCTTCGGCCCCTGCATCGAAGCCGTCGCCCGCGCGCACACGCCGATGCCGGTGCTCAAGCCCAACGAAGCGATGATCGAGCAGGCCGTCACCAAAGGCCGCAAAATAGGCCTGCTGTCGTCGTTTCCGCCGACGCTGGCGTCGATGCCGCGGGAATTTCCCGCTGATATCAAACTGGTGCCGAAACTGGCGGAGGGCGCCATGGCCGCACTCGACCGCGGCGACCGCGCCACGCACGATCGCCTGGTCGTGGAGGCGTCAAGGGACTTGCGCGATTGCGACCTGATCGCGCTTGCCCAATACAGCATGGCGCCGGCGGCCGAACTGGTCGCAAGCGCCACGGGCCGTCCGGTCGTCACCACGCCTGACAGCGCCGTGCTGAAGCTGAAGCAAATGCTGCGCGGCTAGTCGAGCAAGCTAGGCCGCTTTCTTGTTGGCTTTTTTCGCGGTCTTCTTCTCGGGTTTCTCAACCTTCTTGGCGGGCTTCATCGCCGCGATTTCTTCCGCCGCATTCTTGATCGCGCGCGCGTAGCTGTCGGCGGCGTTGTCGGCGGAGTTCTGCAGCCGCTTCGCCGCGGCCGTGCCATGCAGCATCGCGCTCTGGGCCAACAGCTTGAAGCGCGCCTTGGAATCCTTGTCCTTGGCCTGGGCGGCTTTGGACATATACAGGCCGTGCCGCTTCTTGGCAGCGGCCATCAGGCTCTTGTTCTGTGCTTTGGCGAGTTGTCGGATAATTGTGTCTAGATCGGCTTCGGCCATTCCTGCTCACTCACTGACTTGGATATCTGCAATACGCGACTTAAGCGTCAATCGCGCGCGAAAGGGAATACTGTAACTGCCCACGAGCGCGGTGCCGTCGATGTCGGCGAAACCGTCCGAATAGGTGCCGGTAAAGCCGCAGCTGACCTCGCGGCCCTGGAAAACCAGGTTCAGGCCCGGTGCTTCGGTGTGCTGATGCACGATCATTTCACCGCGCCACTTGTCCCGCGCGTGGGAATAGGAGCCGGTATAGTAGAAAAAACTGTCCCCGCCCATGATGCAGCCGTCTTGCAGGACGACGACGCCGGTCGCATGGCCGCGCTTGATGCCCGTCATCTCGATCCCGATCGTGTAAAGGCCGTCGGTCACGCGCTGCGCGGCACCGGTGCCTGCAGGGCCGTCGGCTTCCGCTGCGGCATTCACGGTGGGGTCTCCAGGCTGCCGTTCCGGAAAATACAGCCGTCGGGATCGACGAGACTGCAAGCGCTGGGCTGACGCTCCAGCGTTGATGAGACTGATAACTACGTTTCCGCTGGAGCGCTATGACGCATTCCCGCGACGACGCGTCACCGCTGCGCACATGCAAGATTAGGTCGCCACACAAACCCGCCATTAGTTAGCTCTTGAGCTAAGTATGGGACCTGTGATACTTAGCCTTATGGAACAGTATTCCGGCGAACTGACGAACATCTTTCAAGCGCTTGCCGATCCGACGCGCCGCGCCGTCCTCGGACGCCTGAGCAGGGGACCGGCGAGCGTCAGCGATCTGGCGAAGCCGTTCGAGATGGCCTTGCCGTCCTTCATGAAACACATCCGTTTCCTGGAAGGCAGCGGTCTGATCCGGACCCACAAGGAGGGCCGCGTGCGGACCTGTGAAATTGAAAGACAGCAATTTATGGCCGCCGAGGCCTGGCTCTCCGAGCAGCGCGCCGTTTGGGAAGGCCGCGCCGACCGTCTCGAGCAGTTCGTCACCAGAATTCAGGAAGAAGGAAAGTCGAAGTGATCCAAATCCCCGACCCCGAACTCGATCTGACTACCACACGCATCATCAAGGCCCCGCGCTCGCTGGTCTGGAGCGCCTGGGCGGATCCGATGAAGTTCGCCCAGTGGTGGATTCCCGCGCCGGCAAAATGCAAGGTCGCGGCCATGGACCTCCGTCCTGGCGGATCTTTCGTGACTGAGATGAGCGAGAGTGGCGGTCCGTTCATGCCGCATCTTGCAGCTTGCTTCCTCGACGTCGCTGAGGCCGAACGAATCGTCTTCACCGATGCGTTGATCGGAGGCTGGAGGCCCGCGGAGCAGGGATTCATGACCGCCGTGATCACGTTCAGCGACCATGCCGAAGGCACTGAGTATGTGAGTTATGCCATGCACAGGAATCGCGCTGACCGCGACAAGCATGAGGAGATGGGCTTTCACGATGGCTGGGGCACGGTGGCCGCGCAGTTGGCGGCCCTGGTCGAGACGCGTGCGGCGAAAGGAGAAAAAGCATGAGCACCGGATCCAGCGTGTGCAACCGTCGGCGCGTGCTGGGGAGCTCCGCGTTGCTGGCCGCCGGTCTGCTTGCCAGCGAAATGGCCTGGGCCAAGCAAGACGACCGTCGCAGTGGTACGGCCAAAGTCGACGGCGTGGACATCTATTATGAAATTCATGGCGGCACGCTCGACGGCGCAACGCCGATCGTGTTGCTGCATGGCGGGGCGCTGACGATCGAGATCGCGTTCACGCCGGAACTGATCGCGCGCTTTGCCAGACATCAGCCGGTGATTGCGATCGAGCAGCAGGGTCATGGACACACGGCCGACAGGCCGGCAACGCCCATGACGCTCGACCAAATGGTCAAGGATACAGCCGGCGTCCTGGCGCACCTCAAGGTGCGGCAAGCCGATTTCCTCGGCCACAGTCTCGGCGGCATGGTGGCCGCGGGCATGGCCATCCATCATCCGGACGTCGTCCGTAATGTCACGACGCTCGGCGCACCCTATCAGCTTGAGGGGTTTCGCGCGGACATCGTGCGCCTGCAACGTGATCCCAATGCGGTACCATCGCCGGAACTTGCCAGGCTGCTGCCCACCGAAGCCGATTTCTTAGCCATGCGCGCGAGCTTCGAGCGCAGCGCGCCGGACCCAACCACTTTCGATGCGATCCTCGAGCGGTTGAACACCATGCTGACGGCGTGGCCGGGCTGGACCGACGACGAGCTACGCTCCATTCGCGCTCCGACGCTGGTTGCGATTGGCGACAATGACTATGTGCGGATTGACCACGCAGCCCAGGTTGCGCGCCTCATTCCCGGAGGTCGCCTGGTAGTGCTGCCAGGCACGACGCATCTCGGCATCATCAAGCGCGATGCCTGGCTCGAACCGATGCTGCAGGCTCTCACGCGACCCGAACTGTAAGTGGATATCCGCCTCAGAAGGTGTGGTGTGTCCTGACGCCGCCGGCTCTCATCAAACCACGAACTCTTATGCTATTGAATTGCAATATACCCTAAAACCAATTGCCACCTGTTTCCCTGCAGATGTCGATGGATTTGAACGATGCGCAGCTCATGTCCTCGCTGATGCAAGAGTTTTGCACCCACCTGTTCCAGGAACGCACTCATTTTCTTCATACTCAGCAGAACACGCAAATTCCGTCCGATCTGCAAAAAGGAGGCGAACCAATGACGGTTCGCCCCTGTTTCATGCATCGACCGAGCGATCAGCCGAGGTGATGCACTTTCTGAAGGCCGTACACCGGAGTCGCAATGCCTTCCATTCGCGCCTTGAGCTGGAGCGAAAGGAACTGCGAATAGTGCCGCGACTGATGCAAGTTGCCACCATGGAACCAGAGCGCCTCCTGCTGCGTCGGCTTCCACATGTTTCGCTGCTCGCCTTCCCATGGACCCGGGTCCTTTGTCGTGTTCGAGCCGAGGCCCCAGACCTTTCCGACCTTGTCGGCAACATCCTTCGAGATCAGGTCTGCCGCCCAGCCGTTCATCGAACCATAGCCGGTGGCATAGACGACGAGATCGGCCGGCAGTTCGGTCCCGTCGCTCAGAACGACCGAATGCTCGTTGAGCTTTTTGACGTCGACCCCGCTCTTGAGTTTGATGCTGCCGTTGGCGATCAACTCCGAAGCGCCGACGTCGATGTAGTATCCCGATCCACGCCGCAGATACTTCATGAAGAGGCCGGAGCCGTCTTCGCCGTAATCGAGCAGGAAGCCTGCCTTCTCGAGCCGCTTGTAGAAATCGGCATCGCGCTCCCGGATCGCATTGTAAACCGGGATCTGGAATTCATGCATGATCTTGTAGGGCAGCGACGCGAAGATCAGGTCGGCTTTCGCCGTCGTCATTCCCGACTGAACGGCCTGCTCGGAATAGAGCGACCCCAGCCCGATCTCCATCAGCGAGTCCGATTTCACGATGTGTGTCGTCGAGCGCTGAACCATGGTGACATCGACGCCGTTTTCCCACAGCGTCGCGCAGATATCGTGTGAAGAATTGTTCGAGCCGATGACGACGGCTTTCTTGCCCCTGTACTTGTCCGGCCCGGGATGCTGCGAGGAATGGTGCTGGTCGCCCTTGAACGCCTCCATGCCTTCGAACTTCGGCATGTTGGCCTTGGCGGACATTCCTGTCGCGAGAACGAGCTGTTTGGGCTTGAGGACAATTTCCTTGCCGTCGCGTTCGACAACCACCGTCCACTCATGGGTCTTCTCGTCGAAGCTCGCTTTCTTGCATACGGTCGAGCTCCAGTAATTGAGCTCCATGACCTTGGTGTACATTTCCAGCCAGTCGCCGATCTTGTCCTTCGGTGCAAACACCGGCCAGTTTCTAGGAAATGGCAGGTACGGCAAATGATCGTACCAGACCGGATCGTGCAGGCAGAGCGACTTATAGCGCTTGCGCCAGCTGTCGCCGGGCCGTTCGTTCTTCTCGATGACGATTGTCGGCACATTGAGCTGCCGCAACCGGGCGGCGAGCGCGATACCGCCTTGACCGCCACCGATGATGACGCAATAGGGCTGCCGCGAATGGCCGAGCTCGGCGGCTTCCGCCTCGCGCTCTTCCTTCCATGTCTTGCGGTTGCGGTCGGCGCCGTGCTTGGCTCCCATCGGCCGATCGAAGCCAAGCGGTTCTTCGTGGCCCTTGAGTTCGCTCATCGTCGTCAGCAGCGTCCATATCCGGCCATCCTTCATGCGAAGGTGGCCGAAGCCGCGAGCAACGCCGGTCTCGAATTGAATCCAGGCGTCGGTAATACCATCAGCTTCGGAAGCATCCTCACCGTCGGCGATTTTCCATTTCGATGGTTTGGTATCCGCAAGCCGCGCCTTGAGCATGTCGCGAACCTGATCCTTGCCCTCCATGGTCTTGATGTTCCAGGTGAAGGTCACGAGATCGCGCCAGTAGCAATCGGTCTGAAAAAGCTCGACGGCGCGTTCCACGTCGCCGGCGGATAGCGCCTTGTCGAGCGCGCTGAGCAGATCGGAAATTTTTCCGTTTGGGGCCTTGTCGAGCATGATGTCCTCCCTTGTGCCGATGTTGAGCGTACGCTCTTTTCCCGGTTCCGGCGTTTGAAGCCGACGCCGAATGTGCCTGTGCGGTTCAAGACAGCAAGCAACGTGCCATTGAGCAGATTCTGCAAAATCTCTTTGCAGCACTTCGGGTTAGACAAGCAGCGGCGCTCCGAGCGCAAATGCAGCATGCAACAGGTGTTGCATTCAACAAACCTTGATCGTCGCCGAAATCCGAGTGACAATCGCGAAAATAGACAAATCGACAATGCAGCGATCCGGGAGGGATCACCGGCGTGATTGCGGAACAGGCCGCTCACATTGACGAACTCGTTCGTGCCGCCGTGGGCCAGAAGGCCACGCGCGACAGCATTATTCACGAATCATGGTTGCGCTGCGTTTCCGAGCACAAGCTCGATCCGGGCGTTTTGCGCGAGGCACACATCGTCACGTCGGGACGACTGCGCGAACATCGCGAAGCGATGGACGAATTCCTCCACACCGCCCGGTTCGGCCTGGAGACGCTTTATCGGCAAATTGCAGGGCTTGGATATGTGCTGCTGCTGACGGACGCCAAGGGAATTACCGTGGATTTCATTGGCGATCCCACATTCAACAACAATCTGCGCAAGGCGGGCCTCTATCTTGGTGCCGATTGGAACGAACCGCATGCCGGCACGTGCGCGGTCGGCACCTGCATCGCCGCTCAGGAAGCGTTGACGGTGCATCAAACCGATCATTTCGACGCGACGCACATTCCGCTTACCTGCACCGCGGCGCCCGTGTTCGACCCCGACGGGGCACTTGCCGCGGTTCTGGATATTTCGGCGCTACGTTCGCCCGAGCCAAAAGACAGCCAGTTCCTCGCGCTGCAACTGGTGAAGTCATTCGCGCACAAGATCGAAAACGCGAATCTCCTGAATCGCTTTCGGCACGAATGGATTGTCAAGCTGTCCGGCTCCGCCGAATTTGCCGATATCGATCCGGATTTCGTCCTGGCCGTCGACAGTTCCGGCCGCATTATCGGTTTCAACAATCAGGCGCGGCAGTTGCTTGCGAGAGAACTGAGCAAGCGTCCGGACATCCGGCTTCGTGCAGCAGGTTTCGGCGTTTCCGACATTTTTGAATGTAGCGTCGATGAACTGCCGCGTTTTGCGCATTCACGGCCGACCGAACAACGCTCGCTGCGGCTTCGAAACAGCGGAACCGCCCTGTTCGCACAGACTCTGCCGCCGCCTGCGAAGGCCGCGGTATCCACCTCGTTCCGCGGTGACGCCGCATTGCCGGCGCCGCTGCGAAACCTGTTCCGGAGCGATCCGGCTATGCGCGACGTGGTGACGCGCGCCGCAAAACTCATCAACACCCAAATGGGCCTCCTGATCACCGGCGAGACCGGCACCGGAAAGGAGCATCTGACCAAAGCCCTTCATTCGGTGAGCGCCCGCGCAGGCAAGCCGTTCGTCGCCGTCAATTGCGCCGCGCTTCCCGAGAGCCTGATCGAGAGCGAACTGTTCGGGTATGAGTCCGGCGCGTTCACTGGCGCGAAAACCAAGGGAAAGAAAGGACTTGTGCTCGAAGCGGACGGCGGCACGCTGTTCCTCGATGAAATCGGCGACATGCCGCTTTCGTCCCAGACGAGATTGCTGCGCGTCCTCGCCGAGCGGGAGGTTACTCCGGTGGGACGGACAAGGCCGGTTTCCCTCAATATCCGTGTGATTGCAGCGACGCATCGCGACCTTATTGATCTCGTAAAGGCCGGACAATTCCGCGAAGATCTCTACTTTCGCCTGAATGGGGCTGTTTTCAACCTGCCCCCGCTTCGTCAACGTGCCGATCTCGAATGGTTGATCGATAAGTTGCTGACGCAGTCGGGAACCAAGCACAACACGGCCTACGCGTTGACGGCCGCAGCGCGGGACGCATTGCGGAATTATGCGTGGCCCGGCAACATTCGCGAGTTGATCAACACTCTCGATTACGGTTGCGCGTTGTCGACCGGCGGCACCATCGACGTTGGCGATCTGCCCGATGGAATTGCACACGTCCAACAGGCAGAGCAACCGAACGCCCGGCCGGTATCGCGGCAGGCAACAGCTTCGTCAGACCCGGCGGCGGAATTGCTGACAGCACTGCGCAACAGCCGCTGGAATATTTCCCGTGTCGCACGCGAACGTGGCGTCGATCGTTCGACGATCCACCGGCAGATTCTGCGATACCGCATCACAACTCCGAAAGATTTCGTCTGACGTCGCAACAGGCGCCACACCTGTTGCGCGGCATGCGTCACCCGTGCGGGAAGATTTCCGCGCCGGGGTTTGTTCTTTGGAAAAGCTGCTTGAATTCAAAGGCTGCTGCTGTACGGCCTGGTTGGTCCGATCTTCAGCAACATCGGTGAGGCACTCACCTGCGGCTACATGGGCGTCAACTGGCCGTTCCTGATTCCAATGCGGTTCGGGTTCGGGGTGGCCGAACCTTACCTTTGAAGGGACAGAAAACGCCGGGGTCATGGGACGATGTTGGATAGCTCTCCGAGCGGATAGCCCATCCGGGGCGCTGCCTTATTCTGAATGGTGGCAAAATGGCGCACCCGACACGATTCGAACGTGTGACCTTTGCCTTCGGAGCAAGATAACGTGCCTATCCGAATAGTGCGATAGGGCACGCTAGACTACGCTATCCAGCTGAGGCAACTCGATATTCTCCTCGCCACAAGCGACGTTCCTATCCGAATACACGCTTCGATTTTCTCCCGCGTGCTTACGCCCTGCTTACGCGAGAGACCGTGCCCGGAACAAAGGAACGTCATGGTCAAAATCACAAAGAGAATTGTCGAGACGGCGGAAGCCCAAGAGAAGGACTACGTGATTTGGGACGACGAGCTGACTGGGTTCGGCCTTCGGGTCTTTGGTTCCGGGAAGCGCAGCTACGTCATCCAGTACCGAATAGGCGGTCGTTCACGTCGCTACACGATTGGGCTTCACGGAGCCTGGGCGCCAGAGACTGCACGCCGAGAGGCAAAGGTGCAACTCGGCAGGGTTGCTGCGGGTGAGGACCCCGTCGAAGATCGTCAGCTAGATCACAAGGCGATCACTGTGAAGGAGCTGTGTACCCGCTATCTCGCCGATTTGCAGGCCGGCCTCATCCTGGGAAAGGGAGGGCGACCGAAGAAAGCTTCCACGATCGTCACCGACACCGGCCGCATCGAGCGTCACATTATTCCTCTCATAGGGACCCGGCGGGTTAAGGACCTCACCAAGACCGACATCAACAAGGTCCTCAAGGACATCATGGCCGGAAAAACGCGCGTTTCGGTCAAGACCAAGAAGCTGCGCGGAAAGGCCATCGTCCGAGGTGGCGCTGGAACGGCCACGCGTACCGTTGGTCTTCTCGGCGGCATCCTTACCTACGCCGTCGACGCAGGCATCATCGAGAGCAACCCGGCCCATGGCATCCGCAAGCCAAAGGACAATGTACGTAAGCGCCGACTGTCTGAGGCGGAGTATCGAATTTTGGGTAGGATGCTCCGCGAGGCCGCCAAGCAGGAGAAATACGGCACGATCGTAGACCTTGTCCGCCAAATTGCACTGACCGGCTCCCGGCGAAGCGAGATGATCGGCCTGAAATGGACGGAGGCGGACACCGAGGCGAGCTGCTTGCGGTTGGAGGATAGTAAGGAGGGTGAATCCATCCGTCCCATTGGGCTGCCTGTTGTCGAGTATCTCGAGCGAAGGCGCACCGCCGATGTCGGCACATACGTTTTCCCGGGGCAAAGCGAGGACAACGCGTTCGGCAGCTTCCCGAACCATTGGAAGCAGCTTTTCGAGGACTCCCCGCTATCCGATGTGACTCCGCACGTCCTCCGTCACAGCTTCGCGAGCATCGCCAACGATCTCGGCTTCACCGAGGTGACGATCGCGGCGCTGGTCGGCCATGCCAAGGGTTCGGTCACAAGCAAATATATCCATACACTTGACACCGCGCTCATCATGGCTGCGGACACGATCTCGGGCTACATTCAAGGACTCCTTGACGGCATTGAGTTCAAGCAGACCGCCTACGCGCTAGATCGCGATTCACGAAAAGCTGCCCTGGCCCGCTTCCTAAGGCGGGCTTCGGGTACCGATTTCGAGGGGGGCGAAGAGGAGCGACGCATGGCTGCCTAGGTGCTCCGCAAGCCGGTTATTTGACCTCAGCCACAAGCCCAAATCCTGACTGGAGAACGGAGACTCATTCAGCGTGGGTTGTTCGCACTCCCACCCGTCATAAGTTCAAGGAAATCCGCATGTACCGAGGCAGCGTAGGTGAAGTGCACGAGCTCTCTATTTGCAAACAAGACACCACAGCTTCGCAGCTTAAAAACCCCGAGGTCTTGAAAGAGATTGCAATCGGCGCTCAGCTGATCGCATATCGCGGTCCGGCGGCATGACGCGCGCGCCGGCGAGGTAGTCGTGCATTTTCCGCGTGCCGGCTTTCTGGTTACCCCCGCTCAATCGGCCTAGTTGCAGGCAAAGGCGTGCAGGAAGTTTCGACCGCCATACATCAAAAGGTGAAGTTCAGGCCTCGTCGATCCGGCCAATCGCAATCTCCGCCGCCTTGATTGCCGATAGATAGACGTCGAAATTCTCCTTGAGCCGCGATGTCGGCCCGGCAACGCCAATCGCATAGGGCTCGCCGCCGATGCGACGCGCGACGGAAATACCCATCACGTCCACGACGGTCTCGCCGCGCGAGAGAAAATAGCCGCGGGCGCGGCCTTCCAGAATATCCTTCTTGAAGACCTTGGCATTGGTAATCGTGGCATCGGTGAATTGGGTGAGTTTGAGTTTGCCAATGGCCTTGTCGAGCGCGTCGTCGCTGAGCAGGCTGAGCGTCGATTTTCCCAGCGCACTGGTGTGGGTCGGAAAGGTGTCGCCGGGCGACGCCGTATACCGCACGGTGTGGCTGCCGGGCACGACGTCGAGATAGATCACGATGTCGCCCTGCATCTTTCCGACGATCACCGTTTCGCCGGTCTGCTTTGCGAGCGCCGTGACGATCGGCGTCAACTGTTCGAGCGCAGTGTCGTAGCGGCCGATCGACTGGGCAATTCCGAGCAGCCGCTTGGTCGGATAGATCCGTTTGCGCTCCTCGAGAATGTAGACATAGCCGCTCATTTGCAGCGTGCGCACCAGGCTGTGACAACTGGAGATCGGTACCGAAATCCGCTGCGCGATTTCCGTCAGCGACAGCGGCCCGCCTGCTTCGGCGAAGGCCTCGAACAGATCGAGTGTCCGCGACGCCGCCTTGACCTGATCCCGGCTGCTCATCCCCACCGCCTGATTCACGATTGCGTCCTCTGGTAATGCGCCAACCTGCCAGCGGCAAGGGTGCCTAAAACTCGGGTCCGAAAGTACGACGTTTCGACTAATAGAAAAGCGTTTCAATATATCGAAAGTAACATATCGTTTACCTATGGCAGCGCCGGCCGCGATCCGTTGCGGTCTTTGACCGGCGACCTTCGGTTGAACTTGGGAGACGGCGGATGAGCGAAGCGACGATGGAATTGGCTCCCGCGCGCGGGCGGCTGAGCAGCGAAGAGCGCAAGGTCCTGATTGCCGCATCGCTCGGCACGGTGTTCGAATGGTACGACTTCGTGCTGTTCGGCTCGCTGGCCGGCGTCATCGCCCAGCAGTTCTTTTCCAAGGCCGACCCGTCGATCGCCTTCATCTTCGCGTTGCTGGCGTTCTCGGCCGGCTTCATCGTCCGCCCACTTGGCGCGCTGGTGTTCGGGCGGCTTGGCGACCTCGTCGGGCGCAAATACACCTTTCTCATCACCATCCTGATCATGGGTTTTGCGACCTTCGCGGTCGGCCTGCTGCCGGGCTACGATACCCTCGGCCTCGTGGCGCCTGCGATTCTCGTCACGCTGCGAATGCTGCAAGGTCTCGCGGTCGGCGGTGAATATGGCGGCGCGGTGGTCTATGTCGCCGAACATGCGACCGATAATCGCCGCGGCGCATTCACGTCCTGGATTCAAGTCACCGGCACGGCTGGTTTCATCCTGAGTCTGATCGTGGTGCTGATCACGCGGCTAAGCTTCGGCGAACCGGCGTTTGCGGCCTGGGCATGGCGGATACCGTTCCTGTTGTCGATTTTTCTGTTGGGGATTTCGGTGTGGATCCGGCTGTCGCTGGAGGAATCGCCGATCTTCGCGCAGATGAAGGCACAGGGCACGCTGTCGAAGGCGCCGCTGTCGGAATCTTTTGGACGCTGGCCGAACCTCAAGATGGTGCTGACGTCGCTGTTTGGCTTGATCGCTGGCTTCGGCGTGGTCTGGTATGCGACGCAGTTCTACACGCTTCTGTTTCTGATGCAGACGCTGAAGGTCGATCCGGTCACCGCCAACATCATCGTGGTGATCGCGCTGGTTCTGGCGACGCCGTTCTTCGTGGTGTTCGGCTCCTTGTCGGATCGGATCGGCCGCAAGAAGATCGTGCTGTCAGGCATCCTGCTGGCGGCGCTGGCGTTCTATCCGGCGTTCCGCGGGCTGACGCATTTCGGCAATCCGGCGCTGGAAAAGGCGCTGGCGAATTCGCCGGTAATGCTCTCGGCCGACCCGGCCACCTGCAGCTTCCAGTTCAATCTCACCGGCACCAGCAAGTTCACCACGCCCTGCGACGTCGCCAAGGCGCGGCTCGCAGCACTCTCGGTGAGTTACACCACCCAGGCCGCGCCGGCGGGATCGCCCGCGATCGTGCAGGTCGCCGGCAAGCCGGTTGCGCTGCCTGAGCTTGCCGCCGCGGTGCAGGCGGCGGGCTATCCCGCCAAGGCCGATCCGGCCGAGGTCAACGCGCCGATGCTGACGCTGATCGTGTTCGGACTGGTGTTCTTCCTGACCATGGCCTACGGCCCGGTCGCGGCGATGCTGGTCGAAATGTTTCCGACCCGCATCCGCTACACCTCGATGTCGCTTCCCTATCATATCGGCACCGGCTGGTTCGGCGGGCTGATGCCGACCTTTGCCTTCGCGCTCGTGGCAGCCACCGGCAATATCTATTCCGGCCTGTGGTTTCCGATCATCGTGTGCTCGGTCACCGTGCTGATCGGCGCGCTGTTCATTCCGGAAACCAAAGATTTTGACATCAATCGCTGAGGCGCAAAGCGTCTTGCTGCAAGGGAAACTTGTCATGACCTCTTCAACTGATTCAACCGCGACCAGGCATGTGATCGCGCCAGCCGAGACCGAGACCATCGTCGCATCCTGGGTCACCGCCAAGATCATGGCGTCTCCCAAAGTGAGTGGCGCGGAACGCATGAGCGCGGTGTCGCTGTACTTCGATCCCGGTCAGGGCCATGCGCGGCACAATCATCCGGCGTCCGAGCAGTTGATTTTCGTCGTCTCCGGCGAAGGCGAGATGATGATCGAGGACGATTCCGGCCGGCCGATCAAGACCGCAATCTCCGCCGGCAGCCTCGTCACCATTCCGCAGGGCGCATTTCATTCCACCTTCAACACTGGCTGGGAGCCGCTGCGGATTCTCGCGGTGTATTCGCCGGCAGGGCCGGACGAGGCGATGCGCAGTTCCAGCGAATTTACCGTGCTTGCGCCGGGTGTCGTCCGGGCGCGCGCCTAAGGGCTCTCTCGACGTCAGTTTTGTTTCAATACGAACCCTGCAAGAGACCACGCCATGTCCAACCCATCGCATGACCCTCGACCTGTCGGGAGTGCCGTCAACGTTGGGCTTCCGCTGACCTTGTTGCTGATGGTCGTCTATGGCGGCTTCATCGGGCTCGGCACCTTCGCGCCGTCGGTGCTGGCGAAACCCGTCTTCGCGGGGGGCACCACGACATGGGCGTTCGCTTACGGCCTTTTCGTCATCGCCTTCGGCGTCGTGCTGGCCGGAATCTACGTCCTGATCGCCAACCGCCGCGGCTGAGGAGGCACCGATGATTAACATCACTGCCATCATTCTGTTTTTTGCGTTCGTCATCGTCACGCTCGGCATCACCTGGTGGGCGGCGAAACGCACCAAATCGACCAGTGATTTCTACGCGGCCGGCGGCAAGATCACCGGCTTCCAGAATGGATTGGCGATCGCGGGCGACTTCATTTCGGCGGGCGCGTTCCTCGGCCTCTCCGGTCTGGTCTATGCCTCCGGCTTCGACGGTCTGGTGTTCGCGGTCGGCTACACGACCGGTCTGCCGATCGTCGTCTTCCTGCTCGCGGAGCGGCTGCGCAATCTCGGCCGCTACACCTTCACCGACGTGCTGTGTTACCGCCTTGGCGAAAAGCCGGTCCGCATCTTTTCCGCCTGCGCATCGCTGGTGGTGGTGGCGTTCTATCTGATCGCGCAAATGGTCGGCGCGGGACAACTCATCAAGCTGCTGTTCGGGCTCGACTACATCTATGCCGAAATCATCGTCGGCGCGCTGATGATTTGTTACGTGATGTTCGGCGGCATGGTAGCGACCACGTGGGTGCAGATCGTCAAGGCGGTTTTGTTCCTCACTGGGGGCACTGCGATTGCGTTTCTCGTCATGCTGAAATTCAACTTCGATTTCGGCGCGTTGCTGGCGAAGGCAGTCAGTGTTCATCCCAAAGGCAATGCGATCCTTGGCGCCGCAATTTCTCGCCCGCGATCCAGCTTCCGCAATCTCGCTCGGATTGGCCTTGATGTTCGGCACCGCCGGGCTGCCGCACATCCTGATGCGCTTCTTCACCGTGCCGGACGCCAGGGCGGCGCGCGTATCGGTGTTCTGGTCGACCTTGTGGATGAATTACTTCTTCTCGCTCGTGTTCATCATCGGCTTCGGCGCGCTGGCGCTGCTGGCCAAGGATCCGGCCTATCTCGACGCCAAGGGCGGCCTGATCGGCGGCGGCAACATGGCGGCGATCCATCTCGCCAATGCGGTCGGCGGCAGCGTCATGCTTGGCTTCATCTCGGCGGTGGCGTTCTCGACCATCCTCGCGGTGGTGGCCGGTCTGACGCTGGCCGGCGCCACAGCGGTGTCACACGATCTCTATGCCAGCGTGTTCCGCAAGGGGCCCGCCGACGACAAAAAGGAAGTGCGGGTAGGAAAGATCGCAACCGTCGGCCTTGGCGTTGTCGCAGTGCTGCTCGGCATCGCGTTCCAGACCCAGAACGTCGCCTACATGGTCTCGCTCGCCTTTGCGGTGGCATGCTCCTCGACGTTCCCGCTGCTGCTGCTGTCGATCTACTGGCGCGG
>JBOHIT010000524.1:0-2695 GCA_050726155.1 Bradyrhizobium sp. | reverse complement strand
ACGCAGATGAGCGTGCTTGAAAATCTGGAGCTTGGTGGGTTCGTTCGGAGGGACCGGGAGATCAAGAAGGACCTGGCGCGCGTCTTCGAGATTTTTCCGCGCCTGGCTGAACGTTCGCTTCAGTCGGCGGGAACTTTGTCGGGAGGCGAACAGCAGATGCTTGCCATCGGCAGGGCGTTGATGGCGAAACCGAAGCTGCTGCTTCTCGACGAGCCTTCGCTCGGCCTCGCGCCGATCGTGGTCGACGCGGTTTACGGGATCATCGCTCGGCTGGCCGCGGATGGCCTCGCCATCCTGCTGGCCGAGCAGAACGTCACAAGGGCGCTGTCAATGGCGGCGCGAAGCTTCGTTCTTGAAGACGGCGCCGTCATTGCCGGTGGAACGGCCGCCGAGCTCGCCGCCACCAGCTTCGTCCAAAAGGCATATCTCGGATAGGCGGCGCCCCCGACGTCCACACGCATTACATAGGAGACCAAGAAATGAGTTTGAGGCCAAATGTGGAAGTCGCTATCGCGGGCGTGGGCGAAACTGCCGTCGGCAACCTGCCAGGAACCCATTCGACGGGACTTTACATCCAGGCTGCGAAGCGGGCGATCGAAGACGCCGGAATTGACAAGAGCGAGATCGACGGCCTGCTCACGACGGCATCGGTTGTCGACGACAATGTGCGGCATCACATGGTCATCGCCGAACATCTAGGCCTGTTTTGCAAGACTCTGTGCGATACGTTGCGTACCGGCGGGGCGGCCTTCGGCTACGCTTTGCAGCTCGCGCAGTGGGCGGTGCAATCCGGGCGATGTCGGGCCGTTCTGGTCGTAGCAGCCGATAATCTTTTATCGGGACCTGGCCTTGGGCAGGGCGTAGCTGCCTATACCGAGCTTGGCGCGCACTCCCTTGAGTTCGAGGTGCCCTACGGCGCGCATATCCCGGCATTTTATGCGCTCGTTGCCCAACGGCACATGCACGAATACGGCACCACGCCGGAGCAGCTTGCTGCCATCGCGGTTGCCTGCCGCAAACACGCCTCGCTCAATCCGGCCGCGCAGAAGCGCCAGCCGATCACGATCGAGGATGTGCTCAATTCGCGAATGATTTCCTCGCCGCTGCACATGCTCGACTGCAGTCTAATCTCGGATGGCGGCGGCGCATTCATCGTGACCACGCTCGAACGTGCACGGGAGCTCCGGCGCCGCCCGATTCGTCTGCTGGGCGCGGGTCAGGCGCAATCCTATTATCACATGGGGCACCTAGCCGGAGGCATCGGGCACCCGCGCGATCGCAAGGGCGAGTTCAATCTCACCAACACCGTTCAAAAGGTTGCGGCACGCGATGCCTTCGGTGAGGCGGGTGTTACGACCGACGACATCGACGTGGCCGAAATCTACGACAGCTTTACGATCACGGCGCTGATGCAGTTCGAGGATCTCGGATTTTGCAAGAAAGGTGAGGGCGGCTCGTTCGTCGAGGGCGGTCGTATCGAGCTTGGAGGCGCCTTGCCGGTCAATACCCACGGTGGGCTTCTCTCCTTCGCTCACCCCGGTATGCCCGGCGGCATCTTTCATCTCATCGAAGGTGTCCGGCAGCTTCGTCACGAATGTGGCGCACGTCAGGTACCGGACGCCAAAATCGCGCTCGTCACCAACGTCAGTGCGGTTGCCTCGAACCATTCCGTCTGTATCCTTGGAAGGGACTGATCAATGAACAGCGTTATGCCCACCATCGCCCCCCGTCCGACGGACGTCTCGAAGCCGTTCTGGGACGGTTGCCGGGACCGGCAGCTGCTGATGCAGAAATGCGAAGATTGCAGCAATTTGACTTTCTACCCTGTCTATATCTGCCCGGTCTGCTCCAGCGGGAGGTTGACCTGGTCCGAGCTTAGCGGCCGCGGTCGGGTCCACTCCGTGACGATCGTCCACCGGCCGGCGACTCCCGTCTTTGCGTCAGCCACGCCCTACGTTTTGGCTCTGATCGAGGTCGACGAAGGCCCGATCATGATGAGCAACATCGTCGGTCCGAACGCGCTTCAGACAAAGATCGATGACAGCGTCGAGGTTGTTTTTGAGGACGTCGGCGATGTTACCCTCCCGCGCTTCCGTCGAACCGGCGAGTAGCGATGCAAACCTTTCGGGAGCTGGCTGAACGGGTCGCCGCGCGCGGAGATCGCGCGGTTTTGTCGTACGAAGGACGCAGCTTCAGCGGGCGGGAGATCGTCACGGAAGCGCGCCGCGTAGCGCGGGCGTTGCTGATCGCAGGCGTGACGCGCGGCGATCGCGTCTGCATCTGGGTCCCGAATCGTCCGGAGTTCGTGCTCGTCGAACTGGCTACGACGCTTATCGGTGCGGTCTTTGTGCCGATCCAAAGTCGCTACGGCGCCACCGAGCTCGGCAATATCCTGGAACGCGCCGAGCCGACGATACTTCTCTTTCAAAAAAGCTTCCTCCATGTCGACCTCGACGCCATCCTCCAGAGGGTATTTCCAGACATCGGCGAGGGAAGAATCGGCCGGGTGCCGTCGCTGCGTCGACTCATCTCGTTCGATGGCAGCCGTCATCGTGGCGTCATGGAGTGGCGCACGTTTCTGGCCAGCGCCGACGAACTTACCGAGGCGGATCTCGACCTCGCCACCGCGCAGGTCGAGCCGGACGACCCGGCCGTTTGCATCTTCACCAGCGGCACGACCGGCGTGCCCAAAGGG
>JBOHIT010000523.1:0-2790 GCA_050726155.1 Bradyrhizobium sp. | reverse complement strand
GAGGGGAGAAGACGACGACGAGGATCAACTGAACCAATGCTATTCATCTTCCGCGCCCTCACGGCAACGCAGGCGGCGCGCCGAAGAAGCCGATGATCTTGGCCAGCCGGCCGTCGGGGCCGACCTCGCCGAAATCGATCGAAACGTCGCCGCAGCTTCCGTCCGCGCGCACCAGCCGCCAGAGGAAGCGGACCACATTGTGATGCACGTCGATGCCGCTCATGAACTCCAGCCGTGCGCCGGGCCGCGAGGCCTGCATCGCGGCGATGTGGCGGGCAAGTTCGTCGCGCCCGGTCAGCGCAGCCCGGGGATCGAGATAGACGCCGCCGTTGCTCCAGCATTGTTCGAGCAGCGCCTGGCGCCTGGCGGCTTCCGGCTCGTTCCAGGCCGCCATGTATTGCGTCGCGACTTCCCTGATGGCGTTGCCGTCCATGAATGCTCCCTCGCGCTTGAACGCATTCCAGTCTGGCAAGGAATTGGCGGTCCGTCACTTACATCCGAGGTAATTGCCGTTCTGACCTGATGGTCTAGATTGTGGCGCATGAGCACGATCAGACAGGATTCCCAGGATGCCGCGGCCGGGCATTTCAGCAGCCTGCTGAAGCATTGGCGCAGCGTGCGCCGTCTCACCCAGATCGAACTGGCAAGCGACGCCAACGTCTCGGCGCGGCATCTGTGCTTCCTGGAAACCGGCCGGTCGCAGCCGAGCCGCGAGATGGTGCAGTTGCTCGGCAGCGCGCTCGATCTGCCGCTCGAGGAGCGCAATGCCCTGCATGTCGCGGCGGGTTTCGTGCCGCCCTATGGCGACAAGGGGTTCGAGGCCGACAATTTGCAGCCGGTGCAGCAGGCGCTGGACTTCATCCTGCGGCAGCAGGAGCCGTATCCGGGCATCGTCGTCGACGGGCACTGGGACGTTCGCATGCGCAACCAGGGGTCCGCGCGCCTGCTCAAGACCTTTCGCGATTCCTACGAGATGGAAGCCGGCGTTGCCGATAACGCCATGCACGTGGT
The DNA here is from genome assembly GCA_050726155.1 of Bradyrhizobium sp. Taxonomy (GTDB): domain Bacteria; phylum Pseudomonadota; class Alphaproteobacteria; order Rhizobiales; family Xanthobacteraceae; genus Bradyrhizobium. The sequence continues at coordinate 1,779 of JBOHIT010000523.1, read as the reverse complement.
TTTTCACCCGATGGGCCTGCGGCAGTTCATCGTGAACTGGGACGCGTTCGCCGGCCAGATGATCCAGATCCTGCACCGCGACGTCGCGCAGGGCAGCCGCGCCGCCGCACAGCTGTTCGACGAGATCATGGCCTATCCCGGGCTGTCAGCAGAATGGCGGCTGCCGCGGCATTCATCGGCATCTTCGCCCGTCATGATCATGCATCTCGCCAAGGGCGACTTCCGGCTCGCGTTCTTTTCCACCTTCACGACGCTGGCGATGCCGACCGACGCGGCGCTGCAACAGATCAAGATCGAATGTTTTTTCCCGGCTGACGATGCCACCGCAGAAATAGCGCGCCAGATGGCGCTTTGACAGGAGCTGAAAATGCAACTTGCCACGCGTAAGGATCAATCGGCCGAGGTGATGGAGGAATTGCGGGCGCTGAACGCGCGCTTCATCCATAATTTCGTGACCAACGACGTCGCCTCGCACGACGCCATCCTGCACGACAGCTTCATCAACATCTGGCCCACGGGCCAACGCTGGGACCGCGCGACTTACCTGAAATACTGGGCGACTGCCTTCGACCCGAAGGTGATCCCGTATTGGGATGTCCGCGACGAACTCATTACCGTGATCGGTGACGTCGCGCTGGTGCGCTCCACCAACAAAGCCACCCGCCGCCGCGACGGCCATGAAGTCACTGCCATGACCATGTACACCGACACCTATCTGTTCGAGAACGGTGCGTGGAAGGTCATCCAGGCCCAGATCCAGGCGGTGGCGCCCGAGCATTATCCGTCCGATGACACCATCGTCAGCGTCTACCTCGACGGAAAATTGCAGTCGCGCACCGCGTGATTGCTCCGAGATGGCGTTGCGCGGTTGGGATAGACGGCGAGGGACCTTGCCGCTAACCTCCGGCTTTCTCCGTGAGGACCATCATGCTCAAGCTCTATTTTGCTCCCGGCACCTGCGCGCTCGCTACCCACATCGCCCTGGCGGAAGCCGGCGCCGACTACACCACCGAGCGGATCGACTTCAAAACCAACCAGCAGCAGAGTCCGGAATATCTGGCGATCAATCCGAAGGGCCGTGTCCCGGCGCTCGTCACCGATCACGGCATCCTGACCGAGAACCCGGCGATGCTGGCCTATGTCGCGCAGAGTTTTCCCAAGGCGAGGCTGGCGCCGCTCGATGATCCCTTTGCGTTCGCGCAGGTCCAATCGGTCAACAGCTATCTGTCTTCGACGGTACATGTGGCGCATTCCCACAAGGGGCGCGGCTATCGTTGGGCAACGGAAGAATCTTCCTTTGCCGATATGAAGAAGATGATTCCGAAGAGCATGGGCGCGGTCTTTGCACTGCTTGAACGCAGCATGCTGCAGGGCCCCTGGATGATGGGCGAGACCTACACGATCTGCGACCCCTATCTATTCACGCTGACGGGATGGCTGGAGGGTGACGGGGTCGACATCTCGACGCTGCCGAAGGTCGCCGATCATTTCAAGCGGATGAAGGAGCGGCCCGCGGTGCAGAAGGCGCTGGCGGAAGAAAAGGTTTGAAATCAATTCTGTCGTCCCGGCCTTGAGCCGGGACCCATACGCCGTGTCCTATCGTTCGGGCACTCTGGCAGTTGCCTTCCTCAATTCAGGCTGCGGAGTATGGGTCCCGGCGTTCGCCGGGACGACGAGTAGAAGCTACGCCACCTTCCGCTTCTCCCCCTCCATCTCGCGGCCGATGCCGAGCATGATGGTGCGCAGCCAGATCGAGCCGGGGTCCATCTGGGCGCGGGT
>JBOHIT010000522.1:0-4980 GCA_050726155.1 Bradyrhizobium sp. | reverse complement strand
CGGGATGGTAGCAAGGGGCGGGCCAGCGCGATATGCATGGGCCGGGGCATTTGGTATGGGGTGTTTTCCCGTGCTGCCTGAAAAACCGGCTGCCGGGTGCTTATTTCGGCAGCAAAGCCCGTGACTTCAATGCGTTGGATGCGCAAGATCACGGACAGGACAGGGAAGAAGATATGAGTGAGATCGTCACAGCGGGCATTCTGGTCATTGGTGACGAGATCCTGTCCGGCCGGACCAAGGACAAGAACATCGGCTTTATCGCCGAGTACCTGACCAATATCGGCATCGACCTCAAGGAAGTCCGCGTCGTCGCCGACGAGGAGGCCGACATCGTCGCCGCCCTTGATGCACTGCGAAAGCGCTATGATTACGTCTTTACCACCGGGGGCATCGGGCCGACCCATGACGACATCACCGCCGACAGCGTCGCCAAGGCGTTCGGCGTCGGCATCGACCACCACCCCGAAGTGGTCGCGCGGTTTCGCGAGCGCTGGACCGAGCAGGACCTGAACGAGTCGCGGTTGCGCATGGCGCGGATTCCCGACGGCGCCGAACTGATCCAGAGCGCGACCATCCTGGCGCCCGGCTTCAAGCTCGGCAATGTCATCGTGATGGCCGGTATCCCCACGATCATGCAGGCGATGATGGACATCATCGCGCCAAAACTGAAATCGGGCGTCCGGATGCTGTCGGAATCGGTCCGCGCCAACTCGCGGGAAGGCGACATCGGCGGTCCGTTGCGGGCGATCGCCAACGCCCATCCCGACACCATCATCGGCAGCTATCCGTTCCAGGACGAGGACAAGAAGCCGAACACCAATCTCGTGGTCCGTTCGCGCGATCCCGAAAAGCTCGCCGCGGCAATGGCGGCGGTGAAGGAGATGCTGGCGGCCTTGAACACGCCCCGATAGCGGCGATGATTTCGACCAGGCCCATTCGCGCGGACGATCTCGAACTGGTGTGCCGGCATCGCGAACAGATGTTCCGCGAAACCAACGTGCCGGGCAGGACCGAAGCTGTTCTGGAGACCCAGACTGCGCATTTTCGACCCTGGCTGGCAAAGCACCTCGGTGACGGATCGTATTTCGGGTATGTCGTGGAGGACCACGGCAAGCCTGTCGCAGGAATAGGGCTGATGATTATCGAGTGGCCACCGGGCCCCTCTCATCCGACGCAGGACCAGCGCGGCTACGTGCTCAACGTGTTTGTCGAGCCGTCGCACCGCAAACAGGGAATTGCCAAGGCTCTGATGGACCGGGCGGAACAGGAATTTGCCAGGCGCGGCGTGGCTTACGTGATATTGCACGCCACCAAAATGGGGCGGCCGCTATACGAGCAAATCGGTTGGTCGGCGACCAGCGAGATGGCAAAGTCGCTACCGTAAGGAGATCAAAAGTGACAGATCGTTCTGGAGCGAGATTATGACGACGAGTGAAAAAGTCACTCCGCCGGCGGACAAGTTCTTTCCCGTCTCGTGGGATCAATTTCACCGGGATTGCCGGGCGCTAACCTGGCGGCTCAACGAGGTCGGACCGTTCCATGCGGTCATCGCGATCACCCGCGGCGGGCTGGTGCCGGCGGCGATCGTCGCGCGCGAACTCGGCGTGCGCGTGATCGATACGGTCTGCATTGCCAGCTACGACCATGACAAGCAGGGCGATTTGAAAGTGCTGAAAGGCATTTCGGCCGACACCGCCGCTCTCGGCGGCGGCACCGGCAAGGGGCTCTTGATCGTCGACGACCTCGTCGATACCGGTAAAACCGGGAGGCTGGTGCGCGACATGATGCCGGACGCGCATTTCGCCACCGTCTACGCCAAGCCGAAAGGCCGGCCGCTGGTCGATACCTTCATTACCGAAGTGTCGCAGGACACATGGATCTTCTTTCCCTGGGATACCGCGCTGTCGTTCCAGCCGCCGATCCGCGACGGCGCGGCGTAGGCGGCGGGCGCACCCAGCCGATGCCGCTGCAAAACCGCGTCACCCCCACTGGCGACATCGTCGCTGATCCGCATCGCGGCCTGTTCACCGGCAATCGCGGCATCATCCACGATCCCGCGACCAAGACGCTGCTCAAGAAGCGTTGGGCGACCCCGGCGTGGATTACCTGCGTCTGCGAATTCAGGGGCTGGCGGCGCAAGGTGATGGGCGGCCGCAGCTGGACCGAGCTGTTTTTCCTGGATGAGGCGACCGCGTTCGCGGCCGGACACCGCCCGTGCTTCTTCTGCCGCCGCGACGACGCCAACCGTTTTCGCGCGGCGTGGCAACAGGGCAATGGCGTGGTTGATATTCTCGCGCGCGAGATGGACACCGCCCTGCATCGAGAGCGGCTGGACCGCGGCAACAAGCGGCTGCATGCGCTGCCGATGGCGGTAGAGAAGCTGCCCGATGGCACGATGGTGCAGGCGGCAGGGGAAAACTATCTGATCGTGCAGGGAAGGGCGTTGCTATGGTCGATGGCGGGCTATCGCAAGGCAGAGAGCACCCTTGATGGAGCGGAGTTGTTGACGCCGCCGTCGACATTGCGCGCGTTCGGCGCGGGGTATCGGCCAGCGCTGCATCCGAGTGCTGTTCAATAGCGCTCGCCTGACGTTAATCGATCGAGATATTGGCCTCGTGCGCGACCTTGGTCCAGCGCGCGGTTTCCAAACGCATCATGGCTCCGAACTGTTGCGGTGTCATGGTTTCGGATTCCGCGCCTTCATTTGTGAGAAAGATGCCGAGTTCTGGTGAGGCCAGCATCTTGCCAATCTCCGCATTGAGCGCATTGACGACAGTTGCAGGCATTCCGGCCGGCCCGACAATTCCCCACCAGGTTCCGAGTTCGATCCCCGATTCCCCCGACTCCGCCAGCGTCGGCACGTCAGGCAGCAGCGCTGTCCGCTTGGTGCTCGTCACCGCAAGGGTTTTGATCTGGCCACCGCGGACGAGTTGCAGCGCCTGCGGAATACTCGATACGTAGATATCGACATGGCCGCCGACGAGATCGTTGAGCGCCGGTCCGCCACCCTTGTAAGGAACATGCATGAGCTTCACGCCCGCCGTAAACGCGATCAGCTCGGTTGAAATCTGGTTGATGCTGCCGAGACCGGCCGAGGCGTAGGTGATTTGGCCCGGTTTGCTTTTGGCGAGAGCGAACAGCTCCCGGGCGGATTGCACCGGGAGTTTTTTCGACGTGGTGACCAGCAGCGGCGCGCGGGCAATAAAGGCGACGGGCGTGAAATCCTTGACCGTGTCGAACGGCATGCTCTTCCGGATTGCCGCGTTGATGGTGAAGGTCGGCGACACCAGCAGCAGGGTGTAGCCGTCCGGCGGCGCTGTGGCCACGGCAGCGGTGCCAATGATGGTGCCGCCGCCGCCGCGGTTTTCGACCACGACCGGCTGACCCCACGCATCGGCAAGTTTCTTGCCGATCGCGCGGCCGACGATATCGTTCGACCCACCGGGCGCAAACGGAATGATCAGCGTGATCTGCTTGGAAGGATAGGTTTGCGCATGACTCGTCGCGCTTGCGAATACGAGTGCCGCGGCGAGCAATGTTCCGGCCCTGATCATGGCGGATCTCTCCCGGCGCCTGATGTTATCCCAAGCGCGCACGCGAAAATGACCTATAATCGTCTTGACCGCGACCGCTATTTTGACTGTCACAGAAGTTTTCACGCCAGGGACAAGCATGGATTTCCAACTCACGGAACAGCAGCGACGGATGGTGGCTGCAGTGCGCGACCTCGCTCAGGGCGAGTTCAAGCAAAATGCGCAAAGATATATGGATGGTACGTTTCCCTTGGGAAAACATGAAGAAGCTCGCCGATATCGGCGTGCTCGGCATGTCGGTTCCCGAACAATATGGCGGCCTCGGCTTGCCGGTGTTCGATACGGCGCTGGTGCTCGAGGAGATTGCCAAGACCTGTTACGTGACCGCGATGGCTACCCTCGGCGAGGCCGGTGTTCAAACCCGTGTGATCGCGACCTACGCTCCATCAGATATTCGCGAGCGGATTTTGCCAAAAGTCGTCACGGGCGATTGCATATTGGCCGTCTGCATGACCGAGCCGCACGCCGGCACTGACGTGGCGAATTACCGGACCAACGCCGTCGTCAGAGGTGACCGCGTCATCCTCAACGGGACAAAGACGTTGATCAGCCGGGCCCGTGAGGCCGGCATGTTCGTCATCTTCACGCGGATCGACGGCAGACCGGGCCGCGAGGGTATCGGTTGCGTGCTGCTGGAGTCAGGCACGCCGGGTTTCGAGGTGACCGGGACCTACCACACCATGGGCGGCGAAAACCTGCACGAGATCCAGTTCAACAATTGCGAATTGCCGCTGGAAAATCTCGTGATCCGCGATGACGGCTTTCGAAAGCTGCTGAACGCCTTCAACACCCAGCGCTGCCTCAATCCGAGTATATCGCTTGGGCTGGCCGAGGGGGCGTTTGAAGAAGCCCGCAAATATGTCAGCGACCGGACGGTGTTCGGAAAGCCGATCGGCCACCATCAGGGTATCAGGTGGAAGCTCGCCGAAATGTACCGCGAGATCGAGACCGCGCGCAGCATTCTCTACCGCGCCTGCATCACGGCCAATCCGTTTCCGGATCCCTTCATGGCTGCGGTGGCCAAAATCACCTGCAACGAGATGTCCAACCGGGTCACCAGCGAAGCGATCCAGTTGCACGGCGGTTTCGGCTTCACCGATGAATTCGCGGTATCGCGTCTCTATCGCGGCGCGCGCTACGGCACGCTCGGCGGCGGCACCTCCGAGACGCTGCGCGACCTGATCGGCAAGCGGATCATGGACGCCACGGAGACCGGCGCGGAGCTGCTGGCCTATGACATGATGAACGGCGCGTGATGCCATCGTAGGATGGGTAGAGCGAAAGCGAAACCCATCATCGCGAGTCCCGGCGTCGCGATGGGTTTCGCTGCGCTCTACCCATCCTACGCGTAGGAATCACCCCAATCTCTGCCGCGCCAGTTTTGCAC
>JBOHIT010000521.1:0-7598 GCA_050726155.1 Bradyrhizobium sp. | reverse complement strand
AACCAGATTATACGCAAGAGCTTGTCCTCGGGATTCGGTGGCAGGCGCTCCGGCGCATGGAGCAATTCCACGCGCCGGAACGAAGTTGGCTCGGCTTACTGCGGCAGCGCGAACACCGTGAGGCTGCCGCCGAGCGAGGTGTAGTTGCTCAGCGCGGCGTAGCCACCGACGGCGCCGAGGCCTGCGCTCGGATCGGTCAGGCCGGCTGCAAGGCCGATACCCGCCCAGCCACCGACGCCGGACAGCACCGCGATATACTGCTTGCCGCCATTCTCGTAGGTGGTGACGTTGCCGATAATGCCGGACGGGGTCTTGAACTTGTAGAGTTCCTTGCCCGTCTTGGCATCGACTGCCTTGAGGTAGCCTTCGAGCGTTCCGTAGAACACCACGCCGCCGGCGGTCGCGAGCGCACCGGACCACACCGAGAACTGCTCCTTGTTCGACCACACGATCTTGCCGGTCTTGTTGTCCCAGGCGATGAAGTTGCCCATGTGGGATTCGCCGGGAGGCGGGTACATCGAAAGCGTCGCCCCGACATAGGGCTGGCCAGCGGTGTAGCTCACCTTGAACGGCTCATAGTCCATGCAGACGTGGTTGGTCGGCACATAGAACAGCTGTGTGTCCGGAGAATAGGCCGCCGGCTGCTCGTCCTTGGTGCCGAGCGCGGCCGGGCAGACGCCCTTGGTGTTCTTGTCCTCGCCGGTCTGTTCAGTCGAGTACTGACTGACGACCTTGGGACGGCCATAGGTCGGCGAGCTCTTGTTCATGTCGACGCCGGTGGTCCAGTTGACCTTCGGGTCGTACTTGTCGGCCACAAGCAATTCACCATTGGTACGGTCGAGCGTATAGGCCAGCCCGTTCCGGTCGAAATGGGTGAGGAGCTTGCGGTCGGCGCCGTTGATCGGCTGATCGCTGAGGATCATTTCGTTGACGCCGTCATAGTCCCATTCATCATGGGGCGTCATCTGGTAGACCCAGCGGGCCATGCCGGTATCGGCGTTGCGTGCGAAGATGGTCATCGACCATTTGTTGTCACCCGGGCGCTGCTTCGGGTTCCAGGTCGAGGGGTTTCCCGAACCGTAATAGACCATGTTCAGGGCGGGGTCATAGGACAACCAGCCCCATGTGCAGCCGCCGCCGATCTTCCACTGGTCGCCTTGCCAGGTCTTGAGGCTCGAATCCTTGCCGATCGGCTTGCCGAGATCGGTCGTCTTCTCGGGATCGACCAGGATCTGATCGTCCGGGCCTTCGGAGAAGGCGCGCCATACTTGCTTGCCTGATTTGAGATCGTAGGCGGTGACGTGACACTGCACGCCGAACTCGCCGCCGGAAATACCAATCAAGACCTTGTCCTTGACGACGAGCGGGGCGGAGGTTCCCGTTGCGCCCTTGCCCGGATCGCCGTTCTTCACGGACCACTCAACCTTGCCGGTCTTGGCATCGAGGGCGACCAGCGTGGTATCGGCCTGATGCAGGAAGATCTTGCCGTCGCCATAGGCCACGCCGCGATTTACCGTATCGCAACACATCACCGGGATGACGTTCGGATCCTGCTTCGGCTCGTACTTCCAGACGATCTGGTTGTCCTTGGATAGGTCAAGAGCATAGACCTTGTTTGGGAATGGCGTATGGACGTACATCAAGTTGCCGACGATCAGCGGTCCGCCTTCGTGGCCGCGCAGCACGCCGGTTGAGAACGTCCAGGCGACCTGGAGCTTGCCGACATTGGCCGCGGTAATCTGGTTGAGCTTCGAGTAGCGCGTATTGGCGTAGTCGCCTGCCGGCATCACCCAATCCTTCGGGTTCTGCGACATCTTGATCAATTCGTCGTTGGCTACGGCGCTACCAACGGTAAACGCCGCTATGGAACCAAGACAAGTTGCAATTAGCACTTTGCGCATTGCGTCCTCCCACTGATGAAGTTTTCGGGTTCCGCCGAGGCGGCCCACTTTTTTCCATTTTGTGACGTATCCATATCCCGTTCGGAAGCGGGAAACTTGCCCAAGAGGGAAGGGCGTTTGCTCCAAAGCGAACCCCGGCGATTTTTCTGTCTTCCGACGGCAAGTCCCGCCGGGACGCAGGTGAATGCGGCGGTGCAATGGCGCCCGCATTGGGAAAATGCCCATGCAGCCGGGGGCGAGGTTTCGCTTGACGGCACAGAAACTAAGTCGGAGGATTGTCAAGTGGATGCCGGGACATACGTTGCTTAGGCAACAAACGACCGTTCTAAATTGAGGTAAATGGCGCTTCACCGTGACCGAGTCTCTCGCGGCAACAATTGTGTTTCTCGAATCGGTGGCTGCAAATGGTTGATACGCTCCACTCGCTTACCACTTCGGGATTGTCGCCGAAGAAGCAGATTCAGTGCTGGTCGGATGCACTGACGGATCTTTGCGGCCAATTTGACATAGATCCGCTGAAGGCCTCATCGCTCGAAGCGCGCGTCAATTACACGACGGTCTCGCGGCTGAAACTCTGCCAGATCGAGGTGAGCCAGCACCGGATTGCGCACACCGTCTCCCGTTCAAAAGCCAGCGAACATCCCTACGTCAAGATATTGTTTCAGACTCACGGGATTTCGTTTTTCGAACAAGAGGGTCGGCGCATCGAATTGGCCCCCGGCGATTGTCTCGCCTACGATGTCTCCTGCCCGCATACGATCGTCAGCCCGGCGCTGACGCGGCACGATGTCGTCATCGTACCAAAGGCGCTGCTGCAGGAGCGCGGCTTCAATTCGGCAAGGATGTCGGCGTGCAAGCTCTCGGCGCTCACAGGTACTGGCCGGATCGCCTATGACTTCGTGCATGCCGCTTTTGACCAGGCTGCGAGACTGTCACCGAACAACGCCGTCGTTGTCGCCGATTCGCTGATCGATCTCTTGCTGTTGCCGCTGCGCGAGGCGGACGCGAGTTTCGATCGTGGTGGCCCCGAGGCGATGTATATTCGTGCTCAGGCCTTCATCCGCGAGCATCTGCGCGACCCTGATCTTTGCATCGACCAGATTTCCGCGGCGTTGGGTTGCACCAAGCGCTATCTCCACATGTTGTTCAGCGACAGGGGCATGACCGTCAGCGATTATATCTGGCAGGCGCGCTTGCAGAACTGCCGCCACGAGCTGGAGACTCACGCTGGCAAGACCGTCACGGATGTCGCCTTCTCGTGGGGCTTTTCGAGCTCGTCGCATTTCAGCCGGGTGTTTCGCAAGTATTTCGGAATTGTTCCGTCTTCCATCCAGAAGGCGCAGCATGCCAGCGCGCCTCCCGCGGCTTCCTGACGGCGCAGCGCGCTGGTCCGCTACCGGAACCCCGAATCTGAATCCGGTGTGCTGTTCGAAGCCGCGACGGCACAGTGATTCGTTGCTCGATAGGGGCTTTGCCTAGACCGGTTCCTTACGGTCTTTTTTTGCGGCACGAACATTGCTTTAACTATCCCGCCGGAGACACAGGGGCGGGACGGATGAAGCGAATCATCCTTTTTCTCGGCATTTGCGGTTGGTTGTCTGCAGAGCTTAACGCACGCGACCTCGGTCAATGGGAAAACGCGGACCCTGCCATCCGGCAATGGTACCAGTCCCTGATGCAGCCCGACGTTCCCACTGCGTCGTGTTGCGGCGAAGCCGACGCCTACTGGGCTGATGAAATCCACGTCCGGGACGGCAGGACCTTCGTGCGCGTTACCGATGATCGCCCGGATGGACCGCTCGGCCGGCCGCACATCAAGAACGGCACGGAAATCGAAATCCCGCACTACAAGCTCAAATGGGACCGATCCAATCCCACCGGTCACGGCATCGTTTTCATGAGCCGAACCGGTTACGTGTTCTGTTACGTGCAGCCCGGCGGGGTGTGAGCGCCAGATCAGCCCATCGGAATGTGCGGGCAGACACTCGGCCGCGGCCTCGAGCCGCGCTTGTCGATCGGCACGTTGCAATTGTCGATCCGCTGCTCATCCATCCATTTCCTGCCGAGCCGCTCCTTGCCGGTCAGCGTTGCCGGCGGGCCTGCGGAGTTCGCTGCAGGCTCGGCAAGGCGCGTGCTGTTTTGCGCAGCCGCTGGCAGTGCCAGGCACACGGCGAGCAATGCTCCGGCGGTTCCGCTGTACAATGATCGCATCTAGGGCCTCCCGAAACCCGTCTCGGTGACTGGCGCAACCAATTAAACATTGGCGAGATTCGCCTGGCCACCCGGAACCTGAGGAATTGGGCGGAGGCAGTCTTCAGGGCCCATCCTTGGGCGGGAGAACCGGAACGGGCAGCGGCGCGAATTCGATGTTGCCGGCTTCACCGGTCAGGAACGATAGATCGAGCGGCCCGCCGCTCAAGGGATCGCCGCCCGGCGCCGCTGTCGGGCGTAGCGTTGAGACATCGGCGGGGCCTTCAGGCGCGGCCTGTCCATTGCCTGATCCATAATCGGCCGCGCGCCCGCCCTGCGGATGGCCCTTCATGATCTCGTCGCGCGCCGCGGTCACCTTGCTCGCAAGGGCTGCCGAATAGGGCAGGCGGTGAGCCCGCGGCTGACCGCTCGGAAGATTGGCGGCATCAAGCGCCTCGACCCAAATGTGCACCGCGCCAGGATCCCGATCGAGCGGGTTCGGTTCGACGATCCGCGCCCACAACAGCTGGAATTGCGAGGGCAGCGGTCCGGGCGTCGACCAACCGGTCAGGCCTTCGATGCGAAAGAAGGTCACGCCATAAAACGCACTGGTGACGAGCACCGCGCCAAGCTTGAGTGGCCAGGAAACTCTGGCGCGCAATGCAATGACGAGCAACAGCGCGCCCAGCACCGCGTAAGCGATCGCGAGACCAAGGATTTCCTTCTGCAGCTCCATATCAGTCGGCACCGTTTCGCCATCGGCGCAGCGTCTGCAGCAGCGACTTGTCGCGGCTATTGACGTCCTGGACCGCGCCGCTGCCGTCGATCGAGAATCGGACGGCTGTCCGCTCGGTTCCGGCGCGCTCGAGCATCATGGTGCCGTAATGGACGACCTGAACCGTCGGATTGAGTTTTTCGACTTTCACCGAGACCGGTACGGGTTCACGGCCCATCGCGATGAAATGGTAGACGTTCACCGTGTATTCACCCGCGACGATGCCGCGTATGCTGACCGTCTCCTGACGGATCGGCGACAGCACTTTGCGCCCGTTGACCAGAATGAAATCGTTGGCGCCACCGCGATCGTCGCGATCGAGCAGCATGAATCCGGCCTCGCGCCGCCGATACCAGACCATATTGCCAAGCGGGTCCTGGACGAACATGTCGAAGTCGTCCGGATGCTGGTCGGGCCAGGCCATCGTGATGAGGAATTCGGCCTTGCTGTCGACCTTGCCATCCTTTGCCTCGGGCGCGATGGCAAGCAATGCGATGAAGAACAGGAAGGCGAGGACCTGCAGCGCCTTGAACAGCATGACCGCGAACGGATCAAACGGCTCCTCCTGCGGCATGAGGTCAAACTCGTCGATCATTCCGCGGCCTCAGGCCGATTCTCGAGGATCGAAACCACGCGGACTTCCGTCAGGCCGACGGCGAAGGCAAACAGCTTCGCGGTCGCGTCGTCGAGCATGTAGTACTGGATCCTGACCAGGATTGAGCCGACGAGACCGGCAAGCGTCGTGTACATGGCGACCGCCATACCGTCGCTCATCAGATTCATCGAAGACCTGATCGTGCTGCGATCGCCGGGATCGAGTCCGGCAATCGGGGCCAGCATCATGATGAAGCCGATGATCGTGCCGAGCAGGCCGAGCTTCATCAGTGTATCGCTGGCGAAGGCGCCGAACTGGTTTGAGCCGCGCAGCCGGCTGGCAAGCCCGCGCAGCAGCAGCGTCTGATCGAGCTTTCGCGATCCCTGCAAGCGCGCCTTGACGGCAAGGTCACGAATGTGCGCCGCGACGAGCCCGGACGGGAGCAGGCCGGCGCCTTCGACGACGACGGCGCCGCCGTCGAGCTCAAGGCCACCGGATCCGGACGCGATCAACGCGCCGGTACGGCGCGCCGCATCGCCCTCGCGCGCGATCACGATCGTGCGCCACAGGCAGTGTAGCGACGTCGCGACGTAGAGCAGTGCAATGATCGGCGAGAGATAGGTGCGATCGCTGGCGACCATCTGCCGAATCAGGCCGAAGCGCCACAGCAGAACGAATGCAAAAACCCAGAGCCCGGTGAAGATCAGCCATCGCAACAGCGGGCCGCGGTCAGCAAAAGAATCAAGATCGCCATTCGCCGTTGGCATCCGGACACCTCGACATGCGAAAGAGCGTCAACCTTCCACATGTCGTATGGGCAAGCAAACCGAAATGTCAGGTCGCGATTCAAGGTTCCGTTGAACGAGTCTCTTGCGATCACACACATTTGCGCTGCCGCACGGCATCCGACGCTCGTATTTGCCTAGGAGCGAAGTGGCTTTGTCCGAGAGCGAAATATCGGCTGTCGGGTGCGGCACTCTGGTGCTGTAACGTCGATGTTCCGTACTTGCGCGGCGTCCGGGGCGGCCCTAGGTTCAACTCCGGCGTGAACGTCACGCCAAATTAGTTGGGAGGATCCCGAATGACTTGGAAGACTCCGAAAATCGTCGAAGTGTCGGTGGGCATGGAAATCAACATGTACGCCTGCGCATCGCGCAAGTAGACTGCATCGAAACGTTCTGCCCGGCTCTGGTGGCACTCCGCTGCTTCGAGCCGCGGCAGACGTCCGGTCCTAGGTTTCGCTCGTAGGCACCATCTGGCGAAATCGTGCAGCCCTCAAACGTCCATGCATCGATAGGCTTTTCGAAAGCGTCGACGCCGTCGAATGTGCAGACGAAGCTCGCCATCCGATCTTTCCTAAATCTGTTGCCGTCGCGCCATTGCCGACCGCTGTCGGCCGGAAATTCAGGGATTCCGCGTTCCGATTCCTTGGCTGCCGACCCCTGCATCGTGATAGGGTTCGCATCGGTCAATGGCGCTGCCATTTCATTCCCGTCGTTTTCATTGCTGTGGCCTGTGAATGCCAATTCGTTCGAAGACCTGCCCGGCTCTATTCTTCTGTCTCGCCGCGCTGCTTCCGGGCCGCGTCAGCGCGGAGGGCATCGATACCGAGCATCTGTTCGGCTTCATGATCGGCACCGATATCGGCAATGTCGGCGAGCGCGAATTCCAGACCCAGACGACCGGGCGATTTGGTAAGGATGGCGGAAACTACCGGGCCATCGGCCAGGAACTCGAACTGGAATTCGTGCCGGCCAAAAATGTTCGGGTGGAGCTGGGAACCAGCTTTGCGTCCCACTACATCCGCGGTGTTCCAGGCCTGGAGGATCGGCGCCAATTGTCCTGGGAGGGCGTATCCGTTGACTTGCGCTACCGGTTTCTCGATCGGGATGCGGCCCCATTCGGCTTTACCTTCGCGGTAGAAACCCACGCCAACCGCATCGACGAGACGACGGCCGCGGTGGTCCGAAGCTACGGAACGGGATTGACGCTGGCATTCGACAAGGAAGTTATTCCGAACGTCGCCGTCGCCGCCCTCAACCTGATCTACCAGCCGGAATGGACGCGCTTTGTCGGCACCGGAGCCGCTGAGCAGGAATCGACCATTGGCGCCGCGCTCGCGCTGATGGTGCAAACA